>JADFWF010000152.1 GCA_015222965.1 Pseudomonadota bacterium
TGACGTTTAGCGAAATCTGCAATCAGGTTCAATGTTTTCACTGATGCCATCTCCAGACTGTCGATGATCTCACCGGTTTTGGAAGTGAGCATGGCATGCACGATCAGCAAAGGAATCGCTGCCATCAGACCAAACGCCGTAGTGTTCATTGCTACCGAAATACTGGCTGATAACATGTCAGCTTTTTCTGCCGGGTCAGCATTCGCAACCGCGGTAAAGGCCTCGATCAGACCCATGATGGTTCCTAACAGTCCAAGCAATGTACAGATGTTCGCAAACAGGGCGATATAAGGTGTACGTTTTTCCAGTGATGGGATAATCTCCATCATGCTCTCTTCCATCGCGATTTCGATATCATCGCGTCGACGTACCGAACCCTGTCTATCCAGACCCATGCTTAAAAGGTTGGCGATTGCAGACTTGTCTTCTGATATCGAATCACGTGCTGCATCAAAGTTGCCTTCGTCGAGCAGAGGATGCACCTGATCCCAGACTTTTTTATTCTCACTGCCGATGCCGGATAATTTAATATATCGCTCTATACAGATCGCCGCACCAAAAGCAAAAATAATTAATATCGGGTACATAAAAGTACCACCGGTTTGGAAAAACGACACGATATTCTGGATAGTCTCCATCATGTACTCCTCATATTTTTAATACAAATGTTTAAATCGTTTATTATTGTACGTTTTTACCGTGACTCAACTCATAGAAATCAAGTTCACGCAAAAACACTTCTTTATCTACAGGACGCATGCTGTCGTCTAACAATCCTGAATTTAAACTTGTTGCCACACCAACTTCAGAATTTTGCCAGGGCACAATATACAGAGACTTTGGCGCTTCTTTATTACCGATAATTGATATGCCTGATAATTCTTTCACTTCAGCATCAGCTTGTTTTTCTTCAGCCCAAACATTATTTAGCGCTGACGCCTGCAACATCAAGCATAGTAAAACTGCATTAATTATAGCTTTAATTTTCATAATGTCATTACCTTGCATGCTTATAATTAACCATTAATACATAGCTGGCTATTAACTCGCACATTAATTCCGCACGCCTCTGAAAGTGATCATAGAACAAGGCACGCTGCTATACTATTTTCCAAGCCTGCGTTTAACATCAGCAACCCAGATCGCAACTGTCTTATCATCTGGTTTTAATTCGAGGTACTCTTCAAATTGTTGTAACGCACAATCAAAATCATGCATATATAAATCGCATAACACACCAAGGTTTCTTATCGCTGGCAGATATTCAGGGTGGTCATTTATCGCATTTTCGTACGCGATACGCGCTGCCTTAAACTTTCCTTTCTTGCGATACAACAAGCCCAGTTCATTATTAGCAACCGGATGACCGATATCGAGTTTTAACGCGCTGATAAGATTCTCTTCTGCTGCCTTAGTATCACCTAACTTATTATAGGCAATGGCAATATTGACATACGGAGCCGGCAGTCGTTTTTCGCGCTCGATGACTGTATTCAAAACAGGAATTGCCTGAGCATATTTTTCTTCCTGCATTAACGAGATCGCATTTTTAAAATCTAGCTCCACATCAGAATCGACATCCACATGGTCAACCTTTTTACTTATAACCGCAACACCCGTATCTTCCTTAACTTCACCACCTGCACAGGCAAATAAAAACACCGCCAATAAGCAGATAAAACATCTTCGCATATTCCTTATCATCGCAATATCTCCCGTTTCCACTCCGTAATACATTATCCACCTACCCTGGCTTTTTCAGTTTTGACTTCTTCAGCATCACCAGCGTCGTTACCATCTGCTGGCTCTTGCGCAGCAGCACCTTGCTGATTGCTTGTAGTATCCTGTTCAACAGCAGCCTCCTGCACTTCTTCAGCTTCTACATCCTCTTTAGCACCAGAAACATTTTCATCTTCAGCCGTCTCTTTAATAACTGCCTCAGGGCTCTTCTTATCCTTGATCACAAGCTGCGGCTGAATCAAAGTAATAACAGTACTGGCCTGTTCAGTTTTCGCATATCTCGCAGGCAACAAAACAGACAGCTTCAATATACTTTTATCTATCCATTCATTGTAGATACCAGCATCAAGCAGTTCCATATTTTTCTCATGAACATCTATCGCTTTCTCTTCAAACGGATATGCCTGCTCTTCGATCACCAGCTCATATTGCTCGAGCTCTTCCTCATTCAAATTTGCTGGTCTTTCTGATTCCAGCAAGGCAATATTGAACTCATAATAGATCTCAGCTATATAAAAAGTTGCCGCAGCGGTAACATCCCCAACCTGATACTCGACCAGTTTGCTATAGGTATCGATAGCACTACGCATACGTTTTTTCTTTTTCTTCAAATTCTTTTTAAATGGTTTAGCCAGTGTAACTTCTTTAAACGCGACGAGTTTTGGCTCAGCCAGCACCAGTGATGCTTTTGCCGCGAGGAATTTGGTACGGTCAGTTCTACCTTTACCCGCTACTGCATCACCAGCGACGATCTGCTTCAACTGATAGATATATTGCTTATGCTTATCCTGTGCCAGATAAATATCTGCCATTTTCTGACGTGTTTCGATTGCGTCGTCAATCGGCGTAGGGAAGTAATCCACCATTTTGGTATATACCAGTAATGCTTTGTTTTTCTCTCCTGCTTTCACATACAGCTCTGCCGCCTGATTTAATGCTTCACGTCTCAGCGCATCGTCATCCGGGTTCTCTTTTTCGATACGCTCAAATTCAGCAGCTGACTTTAAGTATTTACCGTCTTCCTTGTAGACGACGGCCAATTTTTTCGTTATATCCTTGTTTAACTTATTGTCCGGATAAAGCTTTCTAAATCCTTCGAGCACGCTCGCCACCGCTCCCCACTGTTTAAGCAACATCAACGATGCAGCCGCATCATATTCAGCCGTTGGCCTGATCTTTGAATTTGGCGCCACTTTCGCTACCCGCAGGAAATGCTCGGCTGCCACTTTATGGTCACCAAGTTTTCTTGCCTGCTCACCCTGTTTATAAACAGAGGCAGCAAGATTTTCGGTCAGAGCGTTATAACTTTTATCTTTTTTATCAGTCAGTGCCAGTGTCTGCGCATAAGCTTCTTCTGCATCTTTATAAGATGTGAGATCAAATGAGGCATGCGCAACCACCATCCATGAAGAACGTATCAGCTTCTTGTCAGCCTGCGGATAAACTTTTATTACACGACGGCCATATATGATGGCCTGCTCATAATCTTCGAGCGCGTACAGATCATCGACAGCTGCAACCAGCACGACAGCTGCATGTTTATGTGCCGGGAAGTACTCAGCAAATTTAAGTGAACTGCGAATGATCTCGCGCTTGATGATATTGCGCTGCGACTGATTAGCCACCTTCAGATGTTCACGGTAGGCAAAGACTGCTGCATAACCCGCACTGGCCGAATCTTCATGCGCCGGATAATTGTAAGCTGTGCGTTCATACTCGGTTGCAGCATCGAGAAAATCTTTATGCTCCAGCAGCAGTCCCGCCAACTGGTTATTAAGTTTAGGCGCCTGCTTTTCTTCCGGGAAGGAACCCAGGTATTCGCGGTACCAGAATATCGCTTCCTGATAATTTTCTTCTTTCTGTTTACGTAATCGTCTGTCCTGGTATAAGGCATGATAATGGTTTGCCAGATCGATAAGATTAGACTTCAAAAATGCCAGTACTGTCGGGTTATCGTTTATGTCATAGAAGGTCCAGTAGTTGGACTGTAAGCTATACGTCTTTGAAAATTCTTTTTTTGCATCGACTACTAAACGTGGAAAACCACCATTTTTATATATTTCGATCACACGGATATTGAAATATGGTGATTCTTTAGAGATAGGGTTTCTGCTTATGTAAGTCTCATATGATTTAGCCGCATCTGAATAACGGCGCTTCGTTAAATAATACTCACCGAGATGACTGTATATACTCGCCTCATAAAAACGATGACCGTGTTTATCAAAAAATTCGACGATAGAATCTGCACCGCCTAGATACGAGAAACTCAAACTGATTACCCTGTAGGTATCTTCTATCCGTTTGCTCTCAATTTTATTTTCGATATTATCGAGCTCGTATCCATTGTCGATCTTATAGTCAAGCATCTTGATATAATCGCGCAGCGCCTCTTCATACATATCCTGCTTGAAGTAGGCCCAACCCTGCTTGTATAGCGCTAATTCATAGAATTCAGAACCCTCGCCCGCATTGATGACGGCCTGATAAGATTCTTCTGAATCCAGATATTTTTTACGGGTAAAGAAATATTCTGCACGGCGGAACTGCGCTTCATCGATATGTCGTGATTGCGGATATTGCTTGATCAATTGCTCAAGCGTTTTCATCGCGATATCTATCTGCCCTGTTTCTTCATAAGCACGCGACAACTGATAGAGCACCTGATCATTGCGCTCAAACAGGGGGTATTTTTTCAACAGGCCTTTATATAACTCGATAGCTTCCATTGCACCTGCTGCCTGCAGATCATCTGCATCGCCGCCTTTTTTGCCGGGCGCAACAATTTCCTTTTTACGCGGCTTGCCTATCTCGATCTTTTTACCCGCGCGCTCACTGAATTCTTTTTCACTTTCACTAATATCAGCGATCGGACTGCCTTTTATCGCAATACTCTTTTTGTCTTTGTCATCAGCAACCGGAACAAAACTGGTATCCGGTGTATCAATATCAGTCGCCTGGGACGCACTATCTGCTATCGGCGCAGCTGTTTTAGCATCCGGAAATTCGCCTGCTGTAGCGTCCACTACCGGCTTTTCCTGCTGCTGCATCAAGACTTCGTCTTCAGCTTCATATTCTTTTTGAATTTTCAAATCAGCCAGTCGTCGCAGTGCTTCTGGCGTCATCTCTGTTTCTGGCGTCTCTTTCAAAAACTTCTCATAACTTGCCATGGCTTTGTCCAGGCTGCCATCAACTTTTTCCGGCTTCACCTCAAACTTTACGTCGCTTAGACTTGCCAACGTACCTTCAGTATTCGTCGTGGCACAGGATGCCAGTAATAAATAACCTGTTAGTAAGAGCAGTGATGTACTGTTATTAAATCGCATTATATTTAACCTATCGACTCAATAACTGTTGCTTGAAAGATGACTGTGATTCTTCTTCATCTTCAGATGACTGATCACTCTGCGGTTGATCCTGCGTAGTATCTTCCTGTTCGACTGGTGTTTCCTGAACTTCAGTCGCGGGCGCATCAGCTTCTGCAGCAGGATCCTTCACCTTAGTCTGTTTAACGATCTCCGCATCCAGTTGTGATTTAGTTGCACGGTCATAACTTTCGGCCAATGCGAAGCGTGCCTTTATCTGATATTCCTCGAGACGTTTGCGGCGACGATCCAGTTCGTTTATCGCCATTGTCTCTAACAGCCTGCCTTGCTTGGCCATAACACCTTTAAGCTTTCTCTGCGCAGAGAACAGACGCGTTCTCAGTTGACGGATAGGTATGATATAACCCTCGTAACTCTGTGTCGCAGCCTGTCTGGTCCTGATGAATGAGTTATAATTTATCTTAAGCTGTTTGATTATTTCGTCTAGAGAGACCAGGTTATTGTAAGCATCCGTCAGTCGCTGATCATAATCGCTGCGGATCTGCCACAATAAAACACCCTTCAAACGTTTAACTCTTATTTTTACTTTCTCATCAACGAGTGAAGGCCTGGTAGCGATTATTTCTTCGAACGACTTTATAACGTCCAGAGCCACACGCTCAGTAGCCGTTGCCAGATATTCCGGACGTGGCGCGATCAACATGTTCTTGATCTTTGTCGCAAGATTCTCGCGCTGCTCCAGGCGGAGTTTAATTCTGATATCAAGTTTAACGAACTGCTTCTCTACGACCGGCAGCAATGGCTCCTGATATGCCCGCCTGATCTCGATCATCTCTTCATAAACTCTCAGATCAGCCAGCCACTTTTCGATATGATGACGCAGCTCTGCAAGATCTTTATAATTCTTATAAGATTCCTGAAAATCATGTGACGCCATCAGCTCGAGGATATATCTGGTCTCAGGTGTATCTGGCTGGTCACGCAGATTAACCACCCAGTTTTTATCCTTGCTTGACTTCTCATCCAGCAATGCGTCAAGAAATTTTCCCTTACGAATAGTTTTTATCGAATCATCCAGGCTGTCGACTTCCCTGGCAAAAACATCCATCGCGTGATCGTATAGATTGGCCGCATTACCGTGGGCATTCAATTTCCCGTAAGCGTATGGCACGGCCATCAAAACTTCCTGTACCGAATAATTCGTTTCAGCCCGTTTATGTAAGATCGACCACGTCACCAGGGCACGATCGAAACGGCCTTCTGCAACAGCTACCCAACCAGCTCCGAGCAACGCACGATTTGAATAAGGGCCGTCTAAACGAACACGTTCAAAATATTTTCTGGCTTTTTTTGCATTACTTTTATCCAGGTATAAATAAGCAAGTTTTAAATTTGTTTTATCTTTGAGAGTAAGTAGACCATTATCGCTAAACTCCATCTTTCCTAATTCTTCCAGAACAGCCAGCCCTTCTTTTTCTTTTCCGCTCTGAATCAAAGCGATTCCCAGGTTGTATAAAACATAACCTTTGAGAATTTTTTCATCTTTTAATGACTGAAGGATTTTTACCGCTTCGGTAAACTGACCGGTATCAATACTTGCCAATGCTCGCAGATAAGCCACATCTGTTTTAAAAGTTTCAGGTTCTTTACCACGCAGCACATCGAGCGAATATTTCGATTCATAACGTGTTTTGTCAGGTTCTTCACGGATCAGATCCAGTGCATACAAAGTGCTTTCCGGATCATTTTTCTTATAGAACACACGAGCAAGTGCCAGCGCTGCCTGGTTACGAGTCGCCAGATCGAGGCCTTCACCTAACACGGCCTGTATCGCACGACCAGCTCGCTGATTCATGCGGTATTGCAGTTCGATATCGCCGACTGAGAACTCCGCTTGCGACAGATGATTATTAAACGGATCGAGATGTGATTCGTCTAGTTCGTAATATTGAGACAGCTCGGTATCAAGTCGTGCCAGCGCATCGAAATGTAAATCCTGATACGCATAATATAGTATCTCGCCAAAATACAGGTCGCGCAACTCAACATCTTTTAAACCGCTCGCTGCAAATGATGGCAAGCTGCATAAAAATACAGAAAGGATTAGGGTGAAGCGAAACAACATGTTTACCAGTCTTTAAATGAAATCGTTTGGTCAGATGCACTACTGCCGCTAATCTGTATCTCTACAAATTTTGGCCCAACAGCCTTTGTTACTTTAAAGTTCTCGCTTCGTTGATATTCATTACCCGATTTCGTCCGTCCGATAAAACTTGCCACCAGTTGATGATCACCGGTTTTAATATTACCGGTATATATTCGCTGTACGCCGCCTGCCCTTAATGCCTCAACTTCTTTAAAGGTGTATAGGTGTTGCGCAACAACTTTATTATCCATTTTTATCTGCATCGAATCGAGCACGAAACCTTTATCGCCATTGACAGCAACAAACAGTGAAACTTGCGTATTGGAAGGAAATAATAATTTTTCTTCAAGCCGGGATAATTCCGAGGTCAGTTCCAGCACATCTTTTTTGATGTCCTGAACCTGCTCATCCAGACCTTTGACTTGTTCTTTGGTAACTTCGGCAGCACTGACAGGTAGTGTCGACAGAGCCAAAAATAAAAATAGTGACACAAGAAAATCGATCTTCGAAAATTTAATTTGAGGAAAACCTATCATCGCAAGTTTACTGATTGATGGATTGGACATAATAGCTAGCCATTGTTAAACACGAGAATGTATTGTTAAAGCTGACATAATACAATTAAGTATATTTAAGCCAATACTCGAATGAGTATATAAAAGAATGGTAAAAAGTCACTGAAAATTCATTAAAGGAAACTTATAAAAAACATAAACTTATTTGGAAAACGTAATAAAAACTAAAAGCTGTCATAATTTCAACAACTTATCTATACTTATCATCCGGCATGTATTAATCATCATGTTTTTTAATCACCTGGAATTACACAACTATGGCAAAAACAGGCGCAACAGGTTTTACCCGTATTATTAATGCAGCAGGTTATTCGTGGTTAGGATTAAAAGCAGCCTATGTAAATGAAGCGGCTTTTCGTCAGGAGCTCTGGCTGGTCATCGCATTGACGCCCATCGCAATAATCTACGGGCCGAGCTACGCTGACAAAGCTATTTTGATCGCCAGCCTTATCTTCATACTGCTTATCGAGATACTTAATTCAGCTTTGGAAGCGGTGGTTGACCGCTTTGGCGATGAGATACATCCCCTCTCGGGACGCGCTAAAGACATGGGATCAGCGGCGGTATTGCTGGCATTTGTCATATCCGGACTGGTCTGGTTTTCAGTTTTTAGTCAAACTACCGGTTATTAATTTCATCATTGCTTCATCCCTCCCAATCACGCTCCCAATCAATACAACTAACGGCCATATTAATAAACAGACTGATTACTCATCGCACTTACCCTTTATTTTTGTACATTAAAAGCAAACGATATATAAGCAACTGTTTTTAATATGTTTTTATAAAATCCTAAAGATTTTTACCCATGTAATAGAAAGGATAATCGAGCAACTATCAAGGCAGAAGCAGAGTAAATCGATGGCAATAAAATTGTTTTCAGTTCACAACAGACTTTTTTAACTATACTAATCTCCACAAAACTAAATAATCTTCTTCCTTACTATGAAAATTACCATGAAAATTAAACAACTTTTCTGCCTTCTGGCGGTAGCATTACCACTTTCTGCTAACGCTGACTTCTTATCTATCTCTGCCGGTGGCGGCGGCTGGAATGCAGACCCTTCCGGAAATTTTCAACAAACCATAGACGCCGCTGCGGGCGAAGCACCTGTTGATGTCAAGAACGATCTATTCTGGAATAGCAAAACACAGGGCTATGCATTTATCACGCTGGAACATTTTGTTCCTATCGTGCCAAACGCCCGATTGATGCTAACAAACATCGACCAGTCCGGCAGCGGAACCGCTGACTTCACTTTTGATGGAGACAATTATACTGGTAATGTTAGTAACGACTTCTCGATCCAAACACTAGACTTACTTTTATATTACGAAGTACTGGATAATATCGTTAGCCTGGATTTAGGTTTGAATATCCGTAACCTGAAAGTGGATTACACTATCACTGGTACAGTTGCCGGCACACCAACCACCACCACGGATTCTCTCGATGAAACCGTACCCATGTTATATGTATTAGTCGGTGCCTCACCCTGGCCTGAACTAATTATTAGCGGCGAATTAAGTTATGTCGCGTATTCAGGCAGCAGTATCTCTGATTTCACAGCAAAAGTAGCGTATACCACTAACTTCTTTGTTGGCTTTGAAGCCGGCTATCGAATGCAGCAATATGAGTTTGATGATGTTTCTGAAACAGATGCCAAGCTGGATTTTGATGGCGTGTTCGCTGGTGCTTACCTGAAATTTTAAAAATCTTTAAAAGACTCTCACCGCAGAGGCGCGGAGACGCAGAGGAAAACTTTTTATTTTGTTAACTGCGCCGCAGGCGCGGTTAACAAAAAATTAAAACTCTGCGTCTCCGCGGTAAAATGTTTTCGAATTTACAACTACTCTTTAATCGCAGGCATCGGTGTCTGATGCGATTGCAAAAACCATTTATCTGTCACAACGTTCTTTGTGAACCAACGCGTCTTCATTAACTGACTGGCAAAGATTCTTTTCACGAACATCGGCAGGCGTTCCATGGTATCAGGCCCCGGTAGCCGTTTACCAAATCGCTGCTCCATCGCATCATTATATGCCTGCAACTTATCACTGTTATAGTTACCGGCACAGTCACGTATTGCATCTGCTGCCAGCATCGCTGATTCGATCGCAGGGCGGATGCCCTCACCGCTCTGCGGATAGGCCAGCCCTGCTGAGTCACCGATCAATAAGACATTATCTGCAATCATCTTACGCACTGCGTGGTTATATAACAGGTAGGCGTGGCCATTATATTTTGCCGTGACATCAGCGGGAATCTTACCTTCTGCTGCCAGGTATTCGCAGAATTCTTTAACGTGGCCAGACAGTTTGTTTTTATCTTCTCTGCCCAAACCGATATTTAAATAATCGCCCTTGCGGAACACCCAGCCGTAACCCATCAGGTCCGGGGTAAAAAACAGTTCCGGTACTTCTTCTTTTATGCTGCAGTTTTGTTTTTGCTGTGCATTCATCTCAAACTCAGCTTCCTGAGCAACGACGGCCAGTTCACTAACACCTTTGGAATCTATGGCTCGGGCGACCGGGCAGTAATGCCCGCCGGCACCGATCACCAGCTTTGCCTGGTATTTTTCGTTTACCAGCCAGCCGTCTTCGGTCTTTTCCATTTTCTTAAAAGCTTCCTGCAAGATCAATTCAGCATCGCAACGCTTGAGAAGATAATCATCAAACTCAATACGACGGATACCGTAACTAATTGGCTCACCCGGGTAATGTGACTCAACCTGTTTCTGACCTAACTGGCTGATCTTAAATCCGCTGATCTTTTGCAGGATGTTGTTTTTTGCGTAATCCGCAAGATCAATGTTTAATACGCGCATAACTTCCGGTGTAACCCAGCCAGCGCAGATCTTTTGTCGGGGAAAGGATTGCTTGTCCAGAATTCCGATCTTTAAACCAGAATTTCTCAAGCTGTAAGCTAGCGTCGAACCTGCCGGACCACCGCCGACAATCAAAACATCATAGGACTTCATTGATTATTCTACTTCAGAGGTGACGCATGCCGTGATACCCGATTGGGCATCCGACGAAACCACTGTCAGTTTTGCTTTATCTTTTGCCATACTACGCGCACCCTTTTTATTGGTATCGTAAATATAATGACGAGACCGTGGCACATTGTGGGTTTCAGCATTATGGAAAACCACCTGGAATAATTGCAGCTCACCCGCATTGAAGGAAGCGATAGAACCGTACAGGTACAGACTCCATGTCTTGATAAACTCATCATCCATCATCTCGGTAATCTCTTCGATGTGCTCCTCGTATCGCTTCACCCACTCCTCTAGCGTACGGGAATAATGCAGACGAAGATTTTCCACGTCATACACGGCAATATTGTTGGGTTCAAAGATTCTCATCATCTGACTTAATGCAGGGGGACGTGCGCCGGGGAAAATACGCCTTTCGATCCATGCGTTCATCGGCCCTTCGACCGTACGCCCTATGGCATGGATCAGCCCACGACCATCCGGTTTCAAGCAACGTTTAATGATCTGCCCTAATTCTTCGTAGTCACGTATAGCGACATGCTCAAGCATACCAACGGAGACAAATGCGTCAAAATTTCCCTGGATATTTCGATAATCATCTAAAACATATTCGATCTGTTCTGACAGACCTTCTTCTTCAGCACGCTGGCGTGCGTATTTGACCTGCTCTTTTGAAATGTTATATGCCTTAACATTGACACCATAATGTTTCGCCATAAAACGCGCGAGACCACCCCAGCCGCAGCCGGCTTCGACAACAGTATCCCCGGGTTTCAGATCAAGCTTGTGACAGACATGGTGCAATTTTGCTACTTGCGCCTGCTCCAGCGTCATATCATCTTTCTCATAATACGCGCAGGTATACTGCATCGCTTCTTTATCTAACCAGAGCTTGTAGAATTCGTTACCGATATCATAATGGTGATAGATATTTTCTTTGGCCTTATCAAAAGTATTGAAAATACTGCGGTGCCCCACCCACAGCACCGCCCTTCTCAGCAGACCAGGTTTACCTTTACCCATGATGCCGTCATAGATGGCCTGCATAAAATCTGCCATATTGCCTTCGAATAATACGCGGCCAGCACTGTACAGGTCTCCCCAATGCAGCTCAGGGTCAAGAATCGTTTTGAATAATGCACCTCGGTCACAATAGATCATGACAGCAACCGGGTTCTCACAAGGCGGGGTCACTTCCATACCGTCCCACAGACTGATTCGAACTGGCGGACTGCCAACAACAGTAACCATTTTTTTAACCAACCAGCGGTCAAACCAGGTCACATTAGAACGGGACGCTAGCGCTTTTTCGCGAAAGGATTCTATTTCTGAGATATTTTGTTTTTCAAAATCGGCTACTTCTGTAATATCCTGCAGCGCTTCAAAGCTAGTATTTGATTCAAGACTCATTTGTTCCAGTTCCTTTTCTGTAATCTTTTAATATCTGGATTGCTATGCCAACAATAATAATCCAGCGTATATTAGCATAACCCTTAGTTAGAATGTGTATACGCCTTATTAATATCAAGCACTTATACGTCAGTATTACTGTGACACTCAAAATTCTGAATAGTGCCACTTGCAGTTTTTAAGGTTACAATGCCTGCCCATGTTACAAGCGATTAATCTGGGCATCAGACGCGGCGTCAAACTGCTCTTTCAAGACACCAGTTTCCAAATTCATCCGGGGCAAAAAGTCGGCCTGACCGGTGCAAATGGCACCGGGAAATCCAGCCTGTTTTCGCTGATCTTAAAAGAGTTACATGCTGATGCCGGTGACTGCATCTACCCGGAGCACTGGGTTATCGCGCATGTCGCACAGGAATTACCTGACAGTCAGCAACAAGCCATAGAATTTGTACTCGATGGCGACACTGAACTGCGCCAGATACAACAATCGATTTTAGCGGCAGAAGAAAAAGATGACGGCATCCTGCTCGCTACCCTGCACACTCAGCTAGACAATATTGATGGTTATACCGCCAACGCACGCGCCAGCCAGCTACTCGCTGGACTTGGTTTTAGCAGTAATGATGAAAACCGTGCCAACAGTGAGTTCTCCGGTGGCTGGCAGATGCGACTCAATCTTGCAAAGGCGCTGATGTGCCGTTCAGATCTGTTATTACTTGACGAACCGACCAACCACCTCGATCTCGATACCATCATCTGGCTTGAATCCTGGTTAAAAAATTACCGTGGAACACTGCTGCTGATCTCTCATGACCGTGATTTTTTAAATAATATCTGCACCCATATCGCACACCTGGAACATCAGAATATTCAGCTCTATACCGGCAACTACTCGGCGTTTGAACGCATACGCGCTGAGCGTCTGGCAAACCAGCAATCTGAATATATAAAACAACAACGCGATATAAAACATATCGAATCCTACATCGAACGCTTTCGCGCCAAAGCGACCAAAGCCAAACAGGCACAGAGCCGTCTTAAAGCACTTGAGCGTATGCAGGTCATCGCGCCCGCTCACGTTGATTCACCTTTTCATTTTTCGTTATTTGAACCTGAGAAAATACCTAACAGCCTGCTACGCATGGAAGCCGTTAATGCAGGTTACGGAGAAACGCTCATCTTAAAGGATGTCGACTTCCAGTTATTACCCGGCGACAGGATTGGTCTGCTTGGCCCCAACGGGGCCGGCAAATCCACTTTCATCAAAGTACTGGCAAACCAGCTAAAGATTCTGCAGGGTGAGCTTCATCTTGGCAAAGAAACCAAAATCGGTTACTTCGCACAACATCAGCTGGAACAATTACATAACGAGCACACACCTGTCGAACACCTCCAGCAGATCGATAAAAATACCCGTGAAGCTGATCTACGAAACTATCTCGGACGCTTTGGTTTCTCAAACGATATGGCACTGTCAAAGATACAAAATTTTTCAGGTGGCGAGAAATCCCGCCTGGTTCTGGCGATGCTGATCTACCAGAAACCCAACCTGCTGTTACTCGATGAACCCACCAACCATCTCGATCTGGAGATGCGAGAAGCACTGGCAGAAGCCCTGCAAGAATTCTCTGGTGCCATGGTCATCGTTTCACATGACAGGCATCTGCTTAACTCGACCTGCGATCAATTACTTTTAGTAAATCAGCAGAGTGTCAGCGAGTTCCCCCTCAGTCTGGATGAATACCCGAAGTGGTTAAGTGATCATTATAATACTAGCAACAATCTGACTAAAGCTTCAATCGATAACAACGATCAAATCATATCGAACAAACAAAGAAAACAGCTCGAAGCTGAACAAAGAAAAAAAACACAGCCTTTAAGAAAAAGAATAAAACAGCTCGAAGATGAGATGCATGAGATCTCTGAGAAACTGACTGAAATCAACATGCAGTTATCCGACAGTGATATTTACACTGAACAGAACAATCAAAAACTGCAGCAGTTGCTTATGGAAAAAGCAGAACTGGAAAAAACACATGAAGATGCAGAGACGGAATGGCTTGAGCTAAACGAAGAACTCGAAAATATAAACTGAACTAGCTGTCAATATCAAATTTATTCGTCACCGACTTGACCAAATGCCTGCTTTCGGCCA
>JADFWF010000153.1 GCA_015222965.1 Pseudomonadota bacterium
GACACCACACCGCTAATAGTATTATTCCATCAGGCAGGATCGAGCCGGGGAGAATACAATGAAATTGCGCCACGGTTAAACAAGCTTGGTTTTAACTGTATCGCCGTCGACTTACGCTCAGGCGAGTATTCGAGAGGCAAGGACAATGAAACCGCAATTCGTGCCAGCAATAAAAATTTGCCAACAAGTTATGCTGACGCCTTACCCGATATCATCGCGGCATTAAGCTACGCACGAAAGCATTACGCTAACAGCAAGATCATTGCATGGGGCAGTTCTTATTCAGCATCGCTAGCACTTAAGGTTGCTGGCGATCATCCGGAACTTGTCGATGGTGTAATGGCATTCTCACCGGGAGAATATTTTTCTCATGTCGGCAAAAGCAAAACCTGGATAAGAGATTCCGCGAAGAATATCAAAGCACCGACATTCATCACTTCAGCAAAAAGTGAAGCCGCTGACTGGGCACCGATCTTTGATGTTATAGCAACGGCTAACAGACAAAACTTCATCCCTGAAACAGCCGGCAAACATGGATCAAAAGCTTTATGGAAAAAATATGATGACAGCGCCGCTTACTGGAAAGCGGTCACTGATTTTCTTGATAGTTATTTAAAACAATAATTACTTGTTTTCTTCTACGTACGTTTCTGCCTCGAGATTATCGGGCGATCGATGTAACACTTCAACATAAGCTTTTTTCGCAACAGGCGTATTCCCCATCCATGCTCTTGCACGCGCAAGATAGAGATACGAATCGGTATCAGCCGGATATATTTCTACTAACTCATCAGCATGCTTGCCTAATGAGTGCCACTTTTTCTCTGCCTCTTCAGCCATCATCAGACGCTGGTGAGCGGTATAGTCCCAGTCAGACCTGACGAGAACCTGGCGAGTATATATCTTGACCTGTCGCCATCGCCCCTGTGCGATCTGCGGCAACGTGATACCTAGCTTCGCACTGAGAGATTTCGGGTTTAACTTGATCGCTTTTTCATAGTATTCGATCGATTCATTATATTCACCCTGCAGATACTTCAGGGAAGCATAACGCAGTGTGGCGTATTCATCATCAGATGCCGCCCAGGGTTTTATGATGGCAGCCGCTCCTTCATAGTCGCCTTTTGCTTCCATGTCATGTGAACGCTTCCATACCGAGTCATCGGCATTACAGGCTAAAGATGTAAAAAATAGCGTTATAAAAATAATATATTTTCTGTTAAACATTGTGATTACCTTCAAGGCTTACCGTACTTCTACAAGTTAATAGTTACCAGTGCTGAGTTAAACGGATATACAGGTATTCCCGGTTATACTCATTATCGATTATTTTGTTTTTATATTTTTCTACACCCGCGATTGCCGTGACATCAAAATCCTCGCCGACCCGCCAGCCGAGACCCAGTAAAACAGAACCTTGCTGCACATCCTCAAGGTTATAAACTGTGAACGTCTCATTATCCACCGCAAAAACACGCTCACCTGCCAGCACATCGATAAACAGATTATCCAGTCCAAAGAGCGCATTTGGTGAGAACCCGTGTGTCCATTTTATTTCGGCTGAGACCAGGGATTCTTCGCCCTGCGTTAAAAATTTATTGTCAGACTGGATCAGAAAGGCTTTGAAATGCAACCAGTCCAAATTGTCATTAAAACCAAAACCGATAGAAGGGGCAAACTGATGGACGATAAGATCGCTGTTATCTGAATAACTTGACCACACATATTCAAAATCAAGGCTCAGGTCTTTAGCGTAGTTCGTGTATACAAACTTCGGCGAAATAATCTGCGCACCGCCTGCTTGTACAGACGGCAGATCGTTTGAAATCTCATAGGCAACGAGCTGGGCTGTTATTTTTCCGCCTAGAGTATCGTTATAGAAATAATATTGAAATCGGCCGGCAACAGCATCCTGCGTCACGCTAAACGCGCCCGGAACTGCATCCTTAGAATTTATATTCAGATGGTTATATGCAACAGCGAAACTATAGATATCGATATAATCTATATTTAACCAGGCACTGCCGGAATAAAAATCATCTCTCAGCTCAGCGTCAGAATATCTTCCCGCCATGCCATTAACCGTTGCGTCGATATACCAACGCTCATCAGCATAGACATTAGTAACCGACACACCGGATAAAAACAGAACCGATAATAAAATATTCTTTAAACTTTTCATTGTGCTTCTGAAACCAGAACCCTGTAAAACATGCTATTGCGAAATTTTCGTCGGGATTCTATCACCTCCCATTGGATTTTTCCTGCTGGTGTTTTGCGTTAGGCACATGATAATTCTGATTGCTTGCAGACCATGCCATGTGGCAACATCTTGTTCAACGTAATCCGCACGCTTCATATAAGGTTGAAACCAGGAACATAAAAATGAAAACCCTGCCGCCTGTACTACCCGTATCTGCCACTAATCGATCCAGTGCCATTATGATATCGGGCGCCTTTATTCTCTTTGTAACCGCCCTTCCCGCATTGGCAGAAACACTGCCGGATACCGATGCTATCGACTGGTTCACACTCGGCATGGGGCTATTCGGCGGACTCGCCATGTTCCTGTTTGGTATGGAGCAGATGTCCGAAGGACTCAAGGCCGCCGCCGGAGACTCGCTCAAGGAAGTGCTTTCAAGCCTGACCAAAAATCGCTTTATGGGTGCACTGACCGGCGCTTTTGCGACTGCAGTACTCAATTCATCATCGGTCACTACCGTGCTGGTAGTCGGATTTGTTTCCGCTGGTTTCATGTCGCTTACCCAGTCGATAGGGGTCATCATGGGAGCCAATATCGGTACTACCATCACTGCCCAGATCGTTGCCTTCAATGTTACACAGTATGCATTGATGATGATCGCTATCGGTTTTCTCATGATGTTTACCGGTAAAGCTGAGAATACCCGGCATTACGGCGGTATAACCATGGGGCTGGGCCTGGTCTTTTATGGCATGGGCGTGATGGGTGATGCGATGCTGCCATTGCACAGCTACCAGCCATTCCTTGATCTCATGATCAAAATGGAAAACCCACTGCTGGGTATCCTGGTCGGCGCAGTTTTCACCGGACTTGTTCAATCTTCATCAGCAACCACAGGCATCGCCATCGTCATGGCATCATCCGGTCTTATCACGCTGCCGGCCGGAATAGCGCTGGCATTCGGTTCAAATATCGGCACCTGCGTCACCGCCATGCTAGCCTCTCTGGGCAAACCTGTGGAAGCCGTGCGTGCCGCGATGGTTCACATCATATTTAATATTTCCGGCGTATTTATCTGGTTTATGTTTATTCCACAGCTGGCTGACCTCGTGGTGACGATCTCACCAAGCGCGCCCGAACTTAGCGGCAAAGCACAGATGTCTGCCGAAGTACCGCGCCAGATAGCCAACGCCCATACTATATTCAACGTAGCCAATACCCTGCTGTTCATCGGCTTTACCCCCTTTTTTGCACGACTTGTAAAAAAGCTGGTACCCGATAAGCCGATAGAGGAAAAAATCATCATCGAACCCCGATATCTGGATGAAGATGTGGTCGATGTTCCCGCCGTGGCACTCGAACAGGTAAGGTTTGAACTCGGCCATGTGGGCGAGGTCATTAACAAGATGTACGCGACACTACGGTCAGGGATTCAGCAAAAGAACAAGCTGAAACTTGATGAAGTACAAAAGCTGGATAACAAAGTAGATATTCTTTCTGAAGCCATCCTCGAATACTTACGTGATATTCGCCAACAACCCCTGACAGACAAACAAAGCGACCGCTTCCAGGCATTAATGAGTGCCACCATGAACCTGGAAACCCTGGCAGACATTATCAATGATGAGCTGGTAGATATCGGTAAGAGTTTTGTCGACCTGAAGATTGAATCCAGTGAGGCGACCAGCCTGCTGGTACTAGACCTGGCAGACAAGGTAGGTTTTGCAGTTGACCAGACTATTCAGGCGGTACGCGAAGATGATGAAACTGCTGCTGAAGAGGTGATCACTCTCAAAGGCGAGGTTCATCAGATAGCCGACGATTTCCTCGTGCGCCAGTCAGAGCGTCTTGGCATCAAGGATGCTGAGCATCTCAACCTGGTGAGACTGGAAATGGAGCTTCTGAATAAACTGCGCAACATATATACTCTGACCAAACGCATCGCCAAGTATTTCGTGCCGGATGAAATCGCGAGCAAAGCATGATTGTGAGAAAAATAACGATGAATAAAAACCTGCTTATAGTAACCAGCATTATCTTGTTATCAAGCTGTTCACCAGAAATCACAAAAGAACCAGCACAAGTGACCTCATTTACACAGATTAATAAATCATTAGATGACTGCCAGAGAATCAGCCAGTTCAAGTCCGAATACAAAGTAAATAAAGATCTCAGCCGGCGTGAAAATAACATACAGGCTCAAAA
>JADFWF010000154.1 GCA_015222965.1 Pseudomonadota bacterium
ATTCTTGCTAAACGTGGCCTGATTTACAAATTGTCTTTTATAGTATTGGCCATTGGTATAATCTCAGCTACTTTTTCTCAGCACACTGTAATTAAAAGCTTTGATGTTGATATGACAAACGTCTCTAACAATATGGATGTTATGCGCAGTGATATGTCAGCAATGAGAATAGCGATGGAATCAATGTCGGCAGACATGCATTCGATGAGCGGTGATTTCAGTACGGTCGCAAAAGATGTGTCAGCGATAGCTAAGGATGTAAGGGTCATGAGTCATGGAGTACAAGGTATGTCTCGTGATACTCGTGATATGAATCGTTCTATGGATACTATGACACCACCATGGTCGCCTTTTAGATAAAGATTAAGTTGGCAGTATTCAGCTGGCAGTCGTCAGTTGAAGGGATGTAAAAAAGCACCGCCTCTGTAGAGGAGGTGCTTTTTTTATGGGTGCTAGCCGCTGGTATTAACTGCTTGTTTTCTTTAGTCCAACCGTAAAAGACTGGCGATAAATTACCCGTTTCTGTATCATTCAAATTTTTATTATTCACCAATTAAGAAAATGATTCAGAACATATTCCTGACTATTCTCGGTTTATTGCTTTTTTCTACCATTGCGGTGGCTGAAGAACTGGCAACTAATCAGTCAGAGGCTAAACCAACGGCAGTTGAAGAAGCTGAGATAAAGCAATCGGCTAACGAAAGTACGCAAACGGCAGAAGACGAGCTGTCGCAGCTAGAGCAGGCCGTTGTTGAATCCTCTGACGATTCAACAACGGCTGTTGACGACGAGGCTAAAGCCGCTGCCGATGAAGCGTCATCTAAACCATGGCTGCCAGCTGCCAAAGAGTTCGACTGGGTGCAGCTGACGTCCGGCGAGTGGCTCAAGGGCGAGATCAAATCCATGTATAACAAAAGCCTCGAGTTTGATAGTGACAAGCTCGATCTGTTAGAGATCGACTGGGAAGATGTTAAGTACCTGAAAAGCTATCGCTCGAGCAACGTCAATATTGAAGGCAGAGAACCGCTTACGGGCAGTCTGCAGATATCAGGTGATAAGGTCACGATAACTGATGGTGAGGATGTGCAGGAGTTCGCTCGCCATGACTTGATTTCACTTACGCCTGCAGGTGACAGAGAAGCAGATCTCTGGGCGCTCAAATTCACTCTGGGTGTCAATCTCAGGAGTGGAAATACGGATCAGCTTGATTATAACGCCAAGTTTAATGCTAAACGCCGAACAGCGAGGTCACGTTTTATACTCGATTACATCGGAAATATTTCTAAGACCGGTGATGAAGCGGGTAATCTGATAGAAACAATTAACAACCATCGCTTAAGCGCCAGTACCAATAAATATGCTACACGGTATTTTTTCTATACGCCGCTCTTTGCTGAATATTATCGAGACCCTTTCCAGAATATCGACCAGCGCGCTACCGTCGGTATCGGTCTTGGTTATACGATCTTAGATACTGGAAGGTTTGAATGGAATGTAAATGGTGGTCCTGCTTATGTCAGTACAAGATATATATCAGTATTGCCGGGTGAAGAACAAAAAGTAGATGCGGGTGCGCTGGTATTCGGCACAGATTTCGATGCGGAACTGACGAGTGCGCTGGATTTTATCTTTAAATATAAAATTCAGGCATCAAAGCCGGAAGCCGGTGGATACACGCATCATATCATCGCAACATTTGAAAATGAGATAACAGGCAGTCTGGATTTTGATGTCTCTCTGCTTTGGGATCGTATCTCTCAGCCGGCGACAGATTCTGGTGGTAATACGCCGGAACCTGACGATTATCGTTTGACGGTTGGAGTTACTTATACCTATTAAAGAAAGTTGGCAGTCGTCAGTAGGCAGTTATCAGTTAGAAACAAAAGACAAAACACCATAAGCTAATTAGCGCGAACAGTCATACCGGCGTGCCCATAACTTAAAAAAATATGGGCCGGTATCCAGCTTTTACTTGTAGATGGATTACGGCTAGAAACATGCCGCAATGACTGGATCGTCGTTAGTCAGTAATGGCCATCAGTATTTTGTTTCAAGTTTTTCAACTGCAAACTGCCTACTGACGACTGCAAACTAATCTTTACTGATTATAAGGATTCAATCCCAGCTCATTAATAATATAAGTAGCAGCCAGTTGCCCCTTAACACTATTACCAATACTGTCTAACGGTGGTGCGAAAACACCTATCGCCAGCTTGCCTGGAATTACCGCTACGATACCGCCGCCAACACCACTTTTGGCTGGTGTGCCGGTGTTGTATAACCAGTCACCAGCACCGTCATATAAACCGGCTGTCGCCATCAATGCTAATACGTGTTGTGGATACTGTTTATCGATTACCTGTTTATTGGTGATCGGATTTTTACCGTGGTTGGCCAGGGTCGAACCCATCACTGCAAGGTCGTGAGCTGAGACATTCACTGAGCACTGTTTAGTGTAGATTGTAGTACTCTCAAGCGGGTCAGAATACATACGACCGTAGGCGTCCAGCAGTTTTGAAATTGCCTGGTTACGTTTGTTATCGTTTACTTCAGACTGATACACCACTTCGTTGAATGCCAGTTTACGGCCGGCAAAATCATCCATGTTGGTTTTTATCGTGTTCCAGCGCTGCTTGCCGTCTTTGGCTTTGATCAAGCTGGTGCTGGCGATTGCGCCGGCATTTACGAACGGATTAGCTGCGCGGGCAGGTTGTTGCTCGATGGCGATGATCGAATTAAATGCCAGGCCGGTTGCGGATGCGCCGATTTTTTCCTGTACCGCTTTTGCACCGTGTTGCTGCATGGCTTTGGCCGCGGTAAATACTTTTGATATCGACTGGATAGAAAACTCAGATTTGTAATCGCCAACCTCATAGATTTTTCCATCGACGGTGACGATGGTTATGCCGAACAGTTTTGAATCAACGTCAGCTAATGCTTTAATGTAATCAGCGTTTTTTCCGTCTTTGTTGTTTTTATACTTTG
>JADFWF010000155.1 GCA_015222965.1 Pseudomonadota bacterium
AGCAATACGAAGAGGTTACCGCTGTGAGCAGCTTTATCGGTGCCGGCCCGCCACGCTTTTACCTGCCGGTTAATCCGGAAAGCGGTTATAGCTCGTATGCACAGATTATTATTAATGTTGATAATCTGCCAAATGTTGATGTAGCTATTAACAAAATAGAGAACTGGTTGAAGCAACATAATCCGGGGCATATAACACGGGTTCGAAAATACGCTGTTGGTGCATGGGATGACTGGAAGTTCGAGGCTCGTTTTAGCGGCCCCGCCAATGCTGACCCCGACGTATTAAGAGACCTGGCAAAACAAGGCATGGTCATCCTTGAGGCCAGCCCTTATACAAAAGAAGTTCGCACTAACTGGCGTCAGCGTAGCCGGGAAATGGTAGTCGAATACAACCAGGAACGCGCGCGCTGGGCGGGCATCACTCGTGAGAATGTTGCAAGCGCAACCAAGCGAACCTTTGACGGCAATGTCATGGGGCTTTATCGTGAAAAAGATGAGTTGATACCCATCGTGATACGATCCGTGGAAGCTGAACGGCAACGTGCCGCGACCGATCTTTCTGTGGCACAGGTTATCGCGGATAGATCAACAGAATCACTACCTCTGTCACAGGTTATCGACAATACCTACTTGAAATGGAATGACAATATCATCTGGCGTTGGGATCGCCGCCGCGCGATTTCTGTACAGGCCTCACCCAATGATGCCACTGCACCTACCTTAATGGCAGATGTTAAAGAAAAATTTGAAAACATCTCCTTACCTCCCGGTTATACCCTGGAATGGGATGGTGAATATGATAGCGCTAAACAGTCGAGCGATGCCCTGGCTCCGGGATTAGGTCCGGCAGTAGCTATCATACTATTGATAATCGTGGCATTATCCAACGCCTATCGACCACCACTGATCATGATCCTGGTGATACCGTTTGTCATGATCGGTATTACCCCCGGACTGCTGATGATGGATGCAGCATTCGGCTTTATCGCCTTACTGGGCATAATGAGTCTCGCGGGCATGATGATCAAAAATTCGGTGGTCCTGCTCGATCAGATCAAGCTCAATATCGCCGCAGGTCTTTCACCTTATAAAGCCACGATTGAAGCGGCTGTCGAACGTCTCAGTCCGGTTGTAAACGCTGCGGCTACCACGGTATTTGGCATGATCCCCTTACTGGGCGATGTCTTCTGGTTTGCCATGGCAGTAACGATCATGTTTGGTCTGGCATTTGGTACCCTGCTGACGATGTTACTGGTGCCTGTTCTTTATGCCACATTTTATCGATTAAGTGCGCCGGCAGTAAACGAATAAACCTTAAGGTTAAAACTGCTAGCTGTATCATTATTTATTTTGTGACTGAATTATTACTTATTTAGCGTGTCGACAGTTATTAAGTGCTAAAACACATTAATAAGCATTAAAAATTCTTAAGGGAGCAGACAGATGAATAAGATTACCATCGTAGGTGCCGGGCGCGTAGGTGAATCCACAGCACAGTTTATTGCCGCCAAAAACCTGTGCCGGGAAATCGTATTACTGGACATACACGAAGGCGCAGCCAAAGGTGCAGCTCTGGATATCCAGGAAGTTGCCCCAATTTTTGAATACGACACTCGCCTGATCGGCAGTACTGACCACGCCATGATGGCCGACTCTGAGATCATCATTATTACTGCAGGCCTGCCACGCAAACCCGGCATGTCGCGCTCCGACGTACTGTCCAGCAACATACCAATCATCGATGGCATCGTCGATGGTGCTATGAAATATGCACCTGACGCCATCCTGTTATTTGTTACCAACCCGGTAGATGTCATCACCTACCACGCCTTCATCAAAACCGGCTGGCCGCGTAACCGCGTATTTGGACAGGCGGGCGTACTCGATTCCAGTCGTATGGCAAGTTTTATCGCAATGGAAACAGGGTTTTCAAATATGGATATCAATACCATGGTACTGGGTGGTCATGGCGACACCATGGTACCGATGCTGCGCTACTGCACCATCGCCGGCATTCCGGTGGAAAATTTTATCGCCAAAGACAGGATGGAAGCGATCGTCGAGCGCACCCGTAACGGCGGCGCAGAAATTCTTGCATTGCGGCAGAACAGCAGCGCCTACGATGCACCTGCGGCGTCGGTCACCGAGATGGTCGACTCTATCGTCCATAACCGAAACCGGATATTGCCCACCGTGTGTTTGCTGGAAGGTGAATATGGTCACGAGGACATCGCGATAGGCGTACCGGCCATGCTCGGACAGCATGGCGTGGTCGACATCATCGAGCTTGATATGAATGATGCCGAACAGGCGATGTTTGATAATTCCGCAGCACTGGTAAGAAAAGACCTCGCCCTGCTTAAGGCGATGTGATTTTAATCAGGCTGTGCAATAGCACGGGTATTGAGCCAAAAGAGAAGTTGGCAGTCGTCAGTAAAAGCAAAACCATAGCTTGTGCTACAAAGCCTGTGGCTTTGCAGTTTTTTAGTTTTTAACTGCAAACTGATAACTGCCTACTGCCAACTTCTCTTCATGACCGTTAACAGTCACCCATAAATCGTGCTAATCTGCCGATAATCAGCGTACTTGGCCGGCACAATTACTAATGCTAGAACTATTACTCACACTGACAACCGTCAGCCTGCTCGACAGCATGAGCGCGGTACCCATTGCACTCATGCCACTGACGATCATTCTTAACGGCCGCAACCCGGTGACAGATTCTCTCAATTTTATCGCTGGCGGTTCTATCGATTATCCGATACTAAATTTTACAAAATGAATCACACCATCAAAATTCTCTTAATAACTCTGCTGGGTTTTATCATAGCTTCTTGTAGCACGGTTCAGAAGAACCCTGATAATAAACCTGTGCGCCTGATACAAAAAAATGAATTGAGCATCATCCTCAATGGTGAAACGCCAGGCTGCCGCTATCTAGGTGAAATCATAGGCACTGAGGGATACTGGTATAGCTATTTATTTATCAGCAATAGAAGACTGGTACAAAGTGCTTTAAACGATTTATACAATAGAGCCAATGCAAAAGGAGCCAATGTCGTTTTCATTAGCGATAACATATCTTTTAGTACTTCTGTGACCTTTTATGGGCAGGCCTATCACTGTAATATCGATGACCAATTCTGATCACTATGCCTGAAGATAATAAAACATCTGATATCGATGTATTGCGTGCCAACATCAACAACGAAACATCTCAGATACAATGGCATGAGCTACAGCGATTTTTCGCCGGCGGCTGGCTGATCTATGTCAGCAGCGATACTAACCTGCTTGATGTCGCTGTTGCTTTCTCCCTGGACGATAAAGAAGAAGTAAGTAGATGGCTGACCTCCGGCGAAGTCGCTAAAGTATCCGATGAACAGGCAAAACAGTGGCATGAAGAAGATGCCGCTTTCTGGGCAAATGTTATAAAGCCCTGGGTATTGATTCAACCGATCAATCAGTCAGACGCGGCACGCACAGATAGCAGTATTCACTAATTAAAATTCTGGGAATAATTAAACTATGAACTTTCTAGAAGAGTTTATTAAAAAAGAGTCATCCGCGGGCATCCTGCTGATCTTTGTCACCATCCTGGCGCTGGCCTTAAAGAACTCCGTGTTCAGCGATTTCTATGCCGCCTTTTTAAGGACGCCGGTAGAGATCCGTTTTGCCGATCTGCATATCGCAAAACCTTTATTACTGTGGATCAATGATGGTCTGATGGCGATTTTCTTTTTGTTGATCGGTCTCGAAGTCAAACGTGAAATCCTGGAGGGACAACTTTCCACAGTCAGTCAGATCGCTCTGCCCGGTATCGCGGCTATCGGCGGCATGGTGATACCTGCCTTTTTTTATATCTATATTAATTTAGGCGATGAGACCGCGATGCGCGGCTGGGCGATCCCAACCGCTACTGATATCGCCTTTGCCCTGGGCATACTTGCATTACTCGGCAAACGTGTACCACTGTCATTAAAGATATTTCTAATGGCTCTGGCCATCATCGATGACCTTGGTGCTATCGTCATCATCGCGCTGTTTTATACGGTTGAGCTATCTACCTTATCGATCTCCGTTGCTGCCAGCGCATTGACCGTGCTGGTGATCATGAATTATTTCGGCGTCGTTAAGAAGGCCGCCTACATTACCGTTGGCGTGGTGTTATGGGTCAGTGTATTAAAATCCGGTGTACATGCGACGCTTGCCGGTGTTGCGCTCGCCTTCACCATCCCGCTCAACTGCAAGACTAAAGAAGGTGAAACCTGCTCTCTGGCAAAAGAGATGGAAAAAGACCTGCATTTCTGGGTTGCCTTTTTTATCCTGCCATTGTTTGCTTTCGTAAATGCGGGCATCGATCTACGCCATGTCTCACTAGACCAGATGACCACAGGTGTTCCTCTTGGCATAATGGCCGGGCTGTTCCTTGGCAAACAGATCGGCGTGTTTGGTTTTACCTGGGTTGCGATAAAACTCGGATGGGCAAAACTACCCGACAGCAGCACCTGGCTACAGCTCTATGGTGTTTCCGTACTGACCGGTATCGGTTTCACCATGAGTCTGTTTGTTGACTCGCTGGCATTCACCGATGGCAATCTATACCAGCAGGCAGATAAACTTGCCGTGTTAGTCGCTTCCTTTTCAGCCGGGATATTGGGCTATATGGTGTTACGTTATGCCAAGGTTAAGACTGACTAAAATCACTGATATCACGCGGCATTGTTGCTACAATAATAATCGCTTAAAAATTAAAGATAAAACAAAAACACCAAGGGCAACATCATGGAAAAACGAAACCTGTCTTTCGCCGCACTTCTTCTCGCATCTTCCTTTTTCATCAGCGGTTGCGAAGAACCACCACAAACCATCATTGCCAGTTCACGTCCAGTCAAGACCATCATTATCGGTGGCGACGCCACCAGCAATACTAGAGAATTTCCGGCGGTAGTGGATGCTATTAAAAAAGCAGATATATCGTTTCGCGTCGATGGACAGGTCAATAAAATTCTTGTTAAAGAAGGTGATGACGTCAAAAAAGGCCAGATACTGGCAGAACTGGACCCGACTGATTTCAAAATAAAGTTAAAAGACAGACAGGCGAGCTACGATACCGCCAAGGCCAACTACGACCGTGCCGTATCGCTTGTCAAAAAAGGCGCAATCTCTAAAGTTGACCATGACAACATCCGCGCACAGTACCATACCGCCAAGGCAAACCTGGAAGCAGCTAAACAGGATTTACTTTACACCAAGCTAAAAGCTAACTTTGATGGTGTTATCGCTAAACGGCACGTGGAAAATTATGAGGAAGTCATCTTTTCGCAGAAGATCTACTCGCTGGAAGATGTC
>JADFWF010000156.1 GCA_015222965.1 Pseudomonadota bacterium
ATGACGGATAATTTAAAAAAGCTTTCCTCTGCGAACCTCTGCGTTCTCTGCGGTTCAATGTTTTGACTGTCCGCTCCTGGCCGTAAGCAGAATTAACAGATCGGGCAAACCACTACAGTTTTAGACTGAAAACGACGAACCACAACCGCAGGTTGATTTAGCATTAGGGTTATTCACCACGAAACGCGCACCTTCCAGGCCCTCCAGATAATCGACTTCTGAACCGTTCAGGTATTGCATACTGGTAACATCAACCAGCATGGTTGCTCCGTTTTTTTCGACGATGGTATCGTCATCGTTAACGGTTTCATCAAAGGCAAAACCATATTGAAATCCCGAGCAACCGCCGCCATCAACTGAGATACGCAATTTCAGATTCGGGTTTTTCTCTTCCTCAACCAGCGTCTTCACTTTTTTTGCCGCAGCTTCTGTAAAACCAACTGTCGCACCTTCGATAATCTTCGGTTTAGGTGCAAAATTTATTTGTATATCCATCGAAAACGACCTTAAAAATCAATAACAATATTAGCTAATGCTAAATTAACCTAGTAATTTAGTCAAGTATTCAGATTAGGTATACGAGAAAGGGCGGACATGTGAACATGCCCGCCCTGTAAGAAGCTGAATGTTATGGTGTACTTCGTTTAACTCTGTACTGCGGTGTCATCCAGATGATGCACATTCGCAGGCGATTCTTCCTTTTTGTGTTCCAGACGCTTCTTCTCATTCTCATTATGCAGCATCTGACCATTGATCTCAGCACCGCTGGCCATTTCCAGCAGATTGTATTCAACATTACCTGAGATGCGAGCTTTAGTAGATAACTCCAGCTTCTCAGAAGCAAATACGTTACCGATCACTTCGCCGTTAATTACCGCATAGGCCACATGCACATCGCCTTCGACACATCCACGGTCACTGATAACCAGTACCGAACCTTCAGCACTATCAGCGGTGGTCACATTGCCTTTAATCTTGCCATCAAGGTGCAGTCCACCCTGAAATTTAATATCACCTGTAACCTCTACACCCTGTCCAACCAAAGTATCTATTTTGGATGATTTAATCTTTTTGTTACCAAACATATCAAGCTCCCCCGGCGGTCAAATCTGACCACACAAACTGTTCATCAATGGGTTTGATTTTACCAGCGCTTGGCTTCACTTTTACCCGGACAGAATCCGGCTGGAACGCCTCTGGCAAAGTCATAACCCCTTCAAAGTTCTGGAAATATTTAAATCCAAACTTCATCGGCTTTTTGGTATCATTTGAGACGTCCGCTAACTTTAACGTTACCGGCTGTCCTTTGTTCACGCCTTCGATACTGACATCGATAGTACCGCGCGCAAAGCGGTCATTACGGCCCCGCTGGCTGACCATTATCTTGTAGTCATAACCACCGGTTGTATTTTTCTTCAGTTGAATCGTCTGTATAGCGATCGTTCGGTTGCCCTGCTCCGGCGCAACGATGCTCTTATAGAACGATAATTCCTTCTTAAGTTCCAGCGCTTCACTCTGCGCCTGTGCCAATGTCTCTTTTAACTGCACAGAGGCGTCATCATCAATTCGACTGTTACGTTTAAGCATAGTCGCTTGTCGACTACTTTCAACTATTTCGCCCTGTGCTTCTTCTAATTGTGCCTGTAACTGATCGATATAGGCATCGGCGTCCGCACTGTTATAACCGGCAATGTTACGCCCATATTCAAAGGAAAACCATAATGATAACATGAACATACATATGATCAGCACCAGACTGAGCAGCCATAGCTGCGGCCGCTGTACAGTAATAATGGTGTGAGTCAGCAGTGGTTTAATATTCATGGCAATAATGCAACCTGATTGAGCCCCAGAGTTTCTTCAAATTCAAACATGATATTCATATTCTGTATGGCCTGCCCTGCTGCGCCTTTCACCAGGTTATCGATCACCGAAGACACCACGATGGTATCACCACCCTGAGGCCGAAAAACTGAGATTCGGCAGGTATTAGCACCTTTCACCGAGCGAGTTTCCGGCATTATGCCTTCTGGCAGAACATCAACGAAAGGTTCATCGGCATAGCGGTCCACATACAACTGGTGCAGATCACCGACAATCGGTCCGGATTGTGTCGCATACAATGTGGTTTCGATACCGCGGATCATAGGTACAAGGTGCGGCACAAAGGTCAGACCGACCTCATGTGATGCCACGCCCGCTAAAGTTTGCCTGATCTCCGGCAGATGCCGATGACCATCGACCGCGTAGGGTTTAAAATTTTCAGATGATTCAGCCTGCAGCGTCGCCACACTGGCACCACGCCCGGCGCCACTGACACCGGATTTTACATCGGCGATCAGGTGCTGATCATCGATCAGGGCATTTTCGATCAACGGTAAAAAACCAAGTGTCGTCGCAGTCGGATAACAGCCCGGGTTAGCTACCACCCGCGCCGTCTGGATAGCAGCGCGATTAATCTCAGGCAAACCATAAACCGCCTCAGCCAGTACATCGGTACAGGCATGATCCATGCCATACCATTGCTTCCAGACGGCCGCATCCTGCAACCTGAAATCAGCTGCAAGATCGATAACACGTACGCCATTTTCGATAAGCTCGGGCACCATTTTCATCGCCGTGCCATTTGGCGTAGCAAAAAATACCACGTCGCATTCTGCCAGCGTACTGGCGGCAGGCTCGGTAAAACAGACATCGGTAAAGCCACGCAGGTTAGGAAACAGGTCAGCCACTTTTCGGCCTGATTCAGAGCGTGAAGTCACATATTTCAGATTCACCTGCGGGTGTGTTACCAGCAGCCGCAATAATTCAGCACCGGTATACCCGGTACCGCCAACAACGCCAACCGCTAACATTTTTCACCTGTAATACTAATTTTTAATTCTGCTCTAATCATTTTTTATTTTTTATTTTTAACTTTTCATTGTACTATGCCCAGATACTTTAGATTATAGCGGTACTACAAATGTTATGGGTTAAAGCCTTCCATATTATTTTCATGGTGACCTGGTTTGCAGGTCTGTTCTATCTGCCACGCCTGTTCGTTTATCATGCTGATGCAAAAGATGAAGCCAGTAACCAGCGTTTCAAAATCATGGAAAGAAAACTGTATTACGGTATCACCACGCCCGGGGCGATAATTACTATCATTCTGGGGTTCTGGCTAATCCACATGATGGGATACGGTATTTTATCCGCTTTCTGGTTACAGGCTAAGTTAGCTCTGGTCACCATACTGGTGGTCTATCACCTGTATTGCGGAAAATTACTTAAGGACTTCAAAAACGATAATAACCGGCACGGCCATGTGTGGTATCGCTGGTTTAACGAGTTCCCGGTAATCGTACTGATCGCAGTGATTTTACTGGTCGAATTACAGCCTTACTAAGCCGCCTGTTAAGCGTATTGCTCCAGCTGACTCAACGCCTGCTTGTAAACCTTACGCTTAAAAGCAACGATCTCATCAACAGGATCCCAGTAATTCACCCAGCGCCAGCAGTCAAACTCTGGTTTGTCGCTGCAGCACAGATCAAAGTCACTTTCACGACCCGTCAGTCGCAGATAAAACCAGATCTGCTTTTGTCCGATACAGAGCGGTTTTGATCGGCGTCGTAACAGATGATCCGGGATACGATAACGCAACCAGTCATCCGTTTTACCGATAACTTCGACGTGATTTGGCAATAATCCTGTTTCTTCCTGCAGCTCACGATACATAGCTTCTGTTGGCGACTCATCTTTATCGATGCCCCCTTGCGGAAACTGCCAGTTATTTTGACCGGCTCGACGCGCCCAGAATACTTTACCATCGGAATTACTCAGGATGATGCCAACGTTTGCTCTAAAACCATTAGAATCAATCACTTGGAATACCATCCGGGTATGCCTAATCTCTCTCGTTACGACATACCACTAAAATTTTCATTACATTGATAATAACAGACCGCCGAAATAATTAAAGTTTAATCACAGTAAAAGTTTTATTATTGTGCGAAAAATCAGTATTATCGCTAACCTTTCTCATCCACTCGATAAACTTCAATATGGCTTTAGCACTGTTCGATCTAGACAATACCTTACTGGCTGATGACAGTGATTTTCTCTGGGGCTG
>JADFWF010000157.1 GCA_015222965.1 Pseudomonadota bacterium
ACTATGGCCTCTCAGGAAAAAGTTGAACAGATATTAAATACCCATGCCAGCCTGATATTATCGGTGGTGCAAACCATTCACCAGCCAGAATTCAAACCGCAACTGGATCAGGTATTACAGCAATCTGAACAGAATGGCTGGCGCGATCTGGTCGCCGTTATCAAAAAGATCATGGACGGCAATCGCGATCAGGCACTGGTCAACGGGCTGGATGAAGAGGATGCCGTCATCGTCGACAGCATCCTGCGCGGTCTGCAGGACCCCGACACACTACCAAAACAACAGGAAGCAGGTGATGCGTCCAAAGCCGGCCCGATGATGGCCCGCCTTATCGACGAAGCGCGTCGTGGTGACCATAATGCACTGGCTATGCTGGGTAGCATGGCCGAACAGATGTCTGCCGCAGGCGGCGATCTGGCAAACCTCGGTGCAGTGCTCAAAGAGATGATCGACGGCGAGCGCAGCGTCGATAAACTCTGCACCCGCATGGGCCCGCAGGGAGAATCACTGATCACCCAGATCTTAAGCGAACTTGCAAAGCTCGATACCCATTGATCTACCTGATCAAAGAAACCAGATGAGCCCTGTCGAAAACCCCGTTCTCCAACGAACCCGTAACTGGGTAGAGCAGATCGTCATCGGCCTGAACCTGTGCCCGTTTGCCGAACCGGTCTTTAAAAATGACCAGATCGACTACACCATAATCAACGCCGGTAACCTCGAACAGCATCTGCGATCACTTGCTGAATGCTTTACCACACTCGATGGATCACCTGAGATAGAGACCAGCCTGATCATTTTTCCAGAAGACTACCAGGCCTTCGATGACTATCTCGAACTGTTATACCTGTCCAATGAACTACTGTCTGATCTTGCTTACGTGGGCACCTATCAGTTGGCCAGCTTCCATCCGGACTATGTTTTTGAAGGCAGCAGCGAAGATGATGCAGCGAATTTCACTAACCGTTCACCCTACCCCATGCTGCATCTGATACGTGAACACAGTCTTGAAAAAGCCATCAGCCACTATCCCGATGTCGAGCAGGTGCCAGAGAATAATATTAAAAAGCTGCGCGAGATCGGGTATGAGAGAATGAAGAAGCGACTCGAGGAGATAAACACATGAGTTTATTAACCACGATCGCAATCAGTATCGTCATACTTCTACATGTACTGTTCCTGGTGCTGGAAATGTTTTTATGGAACACGCCTTTTGGCCGTAAGACATTCGGGCTTTCCGCCGACTATGCAAAACAGTCCGCGCCGCTGGCAGCGAACCAGGGACTATATAACGGTTTTCTTGCAGCCGGCCTGTTATGGGGAATGATAAGTACCGACGGCTTTGATGCCATGGTGTTTTTCCTGATCTGCATAATCATCGCTGGCATCTATGGTGCGATAACGGCGAAACGTTCCATCTTATGGATACAGGCACTGCCGGCAGCGATCGCATTGTCTTTACTTTTTTTACAACAGTGAACCAACTATTACCTAACGATAACTTGATAGCACAGACTCACACAGGTCAATCTTATGAAACACCCACTTAAACTTATTGCCATCGCACTTTGTATCTCCACCATCGCTGCCTGCAGCCAGAATACAAACACGAAGCAGAGCAACAGCGATTACCCTTATAACTTCGAAAAAATAAGCGAAAACACCTGGGTAATGCACGGTCCGCTAGCACTGCCGAACCCGGAAAACAGGGGATTTATGAATAACCCCGGTATCGTCATCACCTCCGCCGGACTGGTCATCATCGATCCCGGTTCAACCGTACACGTCGGCAAGCATGTGCTTGAAGAAGCGAAAAAAGTCAGCGAACTGCCTGTCGTTGCTGTATTCAACACACATATACACGGTGACCACTGGTTAGCCAATCAGGCGATAAAAGCCGCTTATCCGGAAGTAAAGATCTATGGCCACCCGAAGATGATCGCAGCAGTGAAAGACGGTGAAGGTGATAACTGGGTCGCATTGATGGATAGCATGACTAAAGGTGCCAGCGCTGGTACGACCGTTGTTGCTCCTGATAATGCTGTAGATGATAGCAATATCATCGATATCGGCGACACCCGTTTCAAGATTTACCACAATGGCGTTGCCCATACAAAAACAGATATCATGATCGAAGTTCTGGACAACTCAGTGGTCTTCCTCGGTGACAACGTGCTGGCTAAACGATTACCCAGGATGAGCGATGGCACCTTCATGGGCAGTGTGGATGCTATAGACAAGATCCTGAAAACCGGCGCGAAAACCTACGTACCGGGTCACGGGCCCAGTGGTGACGAGACCCTGGTAAAAGATTACCGGAACTACATCACGCTGGTTTACAGCGCTGCGAAAAAAACATTCGATGAAGATCTGGACAGCAGTGACGTCATCAAGATCACCAGTAAGACGACCGTCGCCTACAAAGACTGGTCAGGGTATGAGGAACAGATCGGCCAACACGGCGCGCAGGCGTATGCCGAAATCGAAGCAGCGGAATTTTAGACTTTTCAAAAATGAAAGTAAAAAGTTGCCTTGAGCAATTTCCAGACAATGAAAATCTGGTTGAAAGCAGACGTTTTTCTGCGCACATACTAATTATTTAGTGCATCTACATTTCGTGGGTAGCTCGGAAACCTAACGCTTTGGCTAAGCTGTCACATTTTGCAGAACGAGGTGGCGCAAAATGTGACAGCTTGAGCCGATTGTTATGTGCGATTTTACCAATATTGCTGGCTATTTAGTGCGCTAACACATGTTGAATTACCACTTATTGGTTCTATGTTCTCACTGACAAGAGACTGTGCTAACCACCCCTCTGGATAAGTAAGTTTTAAAGGTGCTTTTGCAATGCTTTCAGAAATATATTTAAAGCCAACTTTTGAATAAAAATTTGGGTCACCGTATGTAAAAAGCAATTCTACGTTATTCTTTTTCAAAGAATTGATACCAAACTTGATTAGCTCCTGACCGATACCCTGTTTTTGATACCGTGTTGCAACAGCTACTGGAGACAAGATAAACGCATTAATTTGATTTTCGAACTCCATGCGTGTAAAAAATATACCGCCAATAAGAGTTTTTCCATCTCTTACAAGGTAACCGAACATATCATTCGGTTCTGTGGTTTCTTGTAGCTCAAATACTAAATTACCAATAAGCTCACCTTCAGCTTGACCTTCAGAATCTGAAAATACACTTGTGAAAAGTTGTTTTACTTCATTAGCCGAACTGGATTCATATTTTTCAAAATTCATTTGTCACCATTTGTTAAAATTAAAGGG
>JADFWF010000158.1 GCA_015222965.1 Pseudomonadota bacterium
AATCCGTCAAATTTCATGGCATTTTTTGTAAGTGAACTTTTCATGAGCCTGTTTTCTTATATTTGGTTATTTTTATAATATCAATAAGTGTAGCACCAGAATGGCAAAGTTCAGCTAAGTCACTAATTATTCATTAAATTTTTTCATCACCAGGCAGGCGTTAGTGCCACCGAAACCGAAGTTGTTCGACATCGCCAGATTCATATCGACATTGTCCATGCGCTCGGTAACGATAGGCATGCCGGCAGCGGCTTCATCCATATTTTCGATATTGGCAGAGGCCTGGATAAAGTTGTTCTGCATCATTAGCATGGTATAGATCGCTTCCTGTGCGCCGGATGCGCCAAGTGAGTGCCCAGCCAGTGATTTACTCGAACTGATAGGCGGTACATTATCGCCAAATGTTTCTTTTATCGCATAGAGTTCTTTTGAATCACCTACCGGCGTGCTGGTGCCGTGAGAGTTGATGTAGTCCAGCTCGCCTTCGACATCTTGCATGGCCATCTGCATGCAGCGGATAGCGCCTTCACCTGAGGGTGCGACCATGTCCACGCCATCAGATGTTGCGCCATAACCGACGATTTCTGCATAGATAGGTGCGCCGCGTTTGAGGGCATGTTCGAGTTCTTCGACGACAACGGTGGCGCCGCCGCCAGCGATGACGAAACCATCACGGTCTGCGTCATAAGTGCGGGACGCTTTTTCCGGGGTCTCGTTGTATTTAGTTGAAAGTGCGCCCATGGCATCGAACAGCATGCTCAGTGACCAGTGTTCTTCCTCACCGCCGCCAGCAAAGATAATGTCCTGTTTGCCCATCTGGATTAACTCGTAGGCATTGCCGATACAGTGGGTACTGGTGGCACAGGCTGAGCTGATAGAGTAATTGACACCTTTGATATGGAATGGCGTTGCCAGGCAGGCAGAAACGGTGCTCGCCATGGTGCGAGGCACCATGTAAGGACCGACGCGGCGTATGCCTTTTTCACGCAGGATATCAGCAGCTTCGACCTGGTTTGCCGATGAAGCGCCACCGGAGCCCATGATGATGCCGGTGCGGATATTTGAAACCAGGCTATCATCGAGTTTTGCATCGTCGATCGCCTGCTGCATTGAGATGTAGGCAAAAGCCGCGGCATCACCCATGAAGCGTTTTACTTTACGATCGATGAAATCAGCGGTGTTTATATCAACGCTGCCAGCGATGTTACTGCGCATGCCGACGTCGGCATATTCCTGTTTAAACTTAATACCTGAACGGCCCTGTTGCAGTGAATCCAGTACGGCATTTTTATCGTTGCCGAGACAGGAGACAATTCCAATTCCAGAGATTACGACTCGTTTCATTACAATACCTTAAAAATTTTCTGTTGAAGTGAACAGACCAACACGTAAATTTTTTGCTGAATAAATCTCGCGGCCATCAACTGACATGGTGCCCTCAGCAATACCCATCACCAGACCGCGTGCGATAACGCGTTTTATATCGATTTGATAGGTGACAAGTTTACCCGTTGGCAGTACTTGCCCGCTAAATTTAACATCACCAACACCTAGTGCGCGACCACGACCTTCATTTCCGCGCCAGCCGAGAGAAAAACCGACCAGTTGCCACATAGCATCAAGACCGAGACAGCCAGGCATAACAGGATCGCCTTCAAAGTGGCATTGGAAAAACCATAAGTCAGGATTAATATCCAGTTCCGCTCTGATTTCGCCTTTGTTAAATGCACCGCCGGTTTCAGATATGTGTGTGATGCGATCCATCATCAGCATATTCGGTGCCGGTAACTGTGCGTTGCCAGGGCCAAATAATTCACCTCGGCTGCAGGTTAGCAGGTCTTCATAGCTGTAAGAGCTGGGGCGATTTGTGGTTTCCGAATCGGCAAGCATAGATATCTCTCGTTTTTTAATTTCAGGGCTTTATGTGGTTTTTCATTATATTTAACAGCTCATTTTATCGGAAATTCATGTACGATGAAATGAAAGTGAGCAAGTAATACGCGAAGATGGATGATTTACTGTTAATAATATTGATTTTGGCCGGTATTTGGTACTGGTGGGACACTCAGCAGTGCAATGAAATTGCATTGTTTGTGTGCAAAAAGAAGTGTGATAGTGCCGGTCTGCAATTGCTTGATGCCAGCGTCTCGAGGCAGCGTACCTGGTTACGCCGGGGCCCTAATGGATCGGTGCAGATCTGTCGACTGTACAGCTTTGAGTACAGTGATGATCAATCTTCCGATTTCGGTCAGCGGCAACAGGGTTATATCGTGATAATCGGCAAGCAGGTGGTGGAAACCAGTATGCCACATGGTGAGAGTGAGCCTCGGCAGATACATTAAGAGAAGTTGGCAGTAGGCAGTTATCAGTTTGCAGTTAAAAACTAAAAAGCCACGTGCTTTGAAGTACGAGCTATGGTTTCGCTTTTACTGCCAACTGATAACTGCCAACTTCTCTTTCGGCTCAATACCAGACATAAAAAAAGCCTCATAACGAGGCTTTTTTTGTGTTTACGTCAAATCTTTAGTAGGTAAAGAAACGTTTATCAAAATGCAGTCTGGCGGCGCGTGTTTCACCTTCAGGAATAATCTTGATATCAAATTTGAGAAATTCGCCATCACTGATTTTAGTTTCAGCCAGATAATAAATAGCGTTGCCTTCGGTGATCTCTTTGAACTCCAGTTGCTTTAGCTGACCTGTCAGGTTGCTGGCGTGACCAGTGACTTTGGAACTGGTTGGTTTGCCTGTGGTATTTAATACCTTTTTCAGGACTGCAATATTAATAAGGACGCGATTATTTGCACGCGGCAGACCATGCTGTTTGGCTACTTCAGGTGAGATGGTGTCACTTCGAAAAGCATTGTAATGAATGACATAATCACCAAACTCTTTCGAGTTCTCGGCGTAGCTGTTAAAGCTCGCCAACGCTAATGCGGATATAAACAGTATCTTAAAAAGTTTGTTGATTTGACTATGCATGCGGGCTCCTCGTTGTGACTTACTGAATTGTTATGCTTTATAGTTATTTCGGGCTCTATCATGAGACCTTTTAATTATTAAATTGTTCTGGTTAAACAATGATTAGTATAATGGCTTGTTTAATATAGACTTTCAAGCAAAAACATAATTTAATAGTATTACTGTTGTCATCCTGAAA
>JADFWF010000159.1 GCA_015222965.1 Pseudomonadota bacterium
AACAAAGAAAACTCTGCGTACCTCTGCGCTCTCTGCGGTTAAAGCCTTTGAAATTTCTATTAGTCCGCTAAGGCTCAGCAACAGACATTCCATATTTGACGCATCTATTAAGAAACTATCCGTATTTATACGATTAAACAGCTTGTTTTAAGGTTTTAGCCAATATATTTTTGCAGCAGTTATGCACTTCCTCAGCCGAAGCCGGGCCATTTTCATCGGGCATGGCTACATCATGTATCTCAAATCGCGGCCAGTAACGGAATGGATCCTGAAAAAATATTCCAACTGTCGGTGTCTCTGAAACGATGGCGAGATGGCGTATGCCGGTATCGTTAGAAATTACCAGGTCTGCGCCTTTGAGAACGCTTACCGTCTCATCGATGGTATATGCATTTATAACACCGGCATTGCCAGTCTTTTGTAATGGGGCCAGAATTTTGTCTGCAGTTTCCCATGCCTGAATACCTTCGAGTACGAGGTGGTCATGATCAGGGTAGTCTTTTGACATTACCTCTATCAATTGACTGAAGCGGTCTGCTGGCCAGACTTTGTCAGGTGTCGATGCACCGATAAAGTAGATGATATAGGGCTTTTCTCTTTTTAGTGCTTCACCCGGCATATCGTATTGATGTGGGTAGGCTGTTTTTATTCCCAGCGCATTTAACATGTTCATCATGTCGCAACCTTCAAAATTCAGGTCACTCCTCGGGGTTGCGATATCGAAGAGCAGTCTCGCCTGCAACTTCCTGTAAGGAAAACCTATCTTGAGAGTCGCACGGTTAAGTAGACAGGTCAGTGTCGAACGGCTGGTCGTCGCCAGATCGAATATGATGTCCTGGTCACCCAGCTCCTTGAAACGTTTATAGCGTTCTCTTATCGAGGCATCCTTTTTGTCTGAGCCGTATACGATGTGGACACGGTCAACAAGGTCTTCTGGTGTTCCCCGGGTATAGTTACTGACGACACTTAAGGTGATAACAGCATTAGGGAAAGCTTTTCTGGCCTCGAGGATGAAACTGCGTGTCAGTACCATATCGCCAAGTGCTGCATGACGGAGTATCGCGATTTTTTTTATATCAGAAAGAGACAGCTCTCTGATTTTTTCATCAGTGTTTTTGCGTTTCCAGATGCCTTTGTTAAACCAGAGTTTCATAATTATTTAATCTTTAGCTGGCGCGAGTGATCGCAGTCTTTAAGTGCTGCTCAAGTTTCCGAAAATGCAAACTGTAACTGAAGCGTTCATCAGCACTTTCTTTTCCTCGTGCCGCTAGTTCGTCCTTAAAGCCAGCGTTCAGATAAAGACGTTCGAGCTGTTGATACAGACTGCCTGCGTTTTTTGTTTCGAACAGCAGCCCCGTTTTCTCATGTTCGATAATTTCCGGCACGCCGCCGCTGTTGCTGCCGATAACAGCTACTCCTGCGCGCATAGCTTCGGGCAATACCAGGCCAAAGGTCTCCTGTGCTGAAGCCAGTACCACGCAGTCACATAGCTGCATTAACTGTTGTGGTTCACTGGTGAAATCCTGAAAGATGATATTGTCCAGAACATCGAGTTCGCGTGCCTGGTCCTTGAGTTTATCTCTGTAACCGGCGTCCATCTCGTGGCCGACGATGAGCGCCTTTATCTCGTGACCATTCTGTTTTGCGGTGTGTAATGCATCTATCAATAAGTGCTGGCCTTTGCTTTCTTCAAGTCTGCCGATTAAACCTGCAACAAAATCATTTTTAGAGAAACCGGTGCTTTCTCTTTGTTGCAACACGTCATTTTCATCGAGCATCACTTTTGGACGCTTGACGCCGTAATACAGTGTGGTGACTTTGTCTGCAAATAGGGGGATATATTTTTTACACAGACCTTCGAGTTCTTTGGTGATGGCCAGCAGCAGGTCCATCTGACGATAGAGGAAAGTATGGTAAAAATCGCTTTTTTCCCGTGTGATCATCATCTGCCGGGTATAAACCAGTGCCGGTTTACGCTTTGAAAAATATTTGGCAAACGCGGCTAAGGCCAGATCTTTGCCCCAGTGCATGTGGATGACGTCGATGTCTTTAGTATCAATTATCTTCGCCAGCTTTATTGCGTTGGGTAAGGGCAGTGCGCTGAGAGAGCGTTTCAGGTATAAAGTTTTTATCTTCGAGTTGTCTTTGTAATAATTATCAAGCTTGCTGTTTTCTGAAAGCACGGCAACTACATCGTTATTATCCTGTTTGCTATTCGATAATGCCTCACTCGAATGATAGACATACAATTCAAGGCCGCCAAGCCCGGATGAAAGGCAAAGTTCTATTACGTTCATCTGTTTAGGTTGCCAGCTTGTGACTTCTGCGCCATGTACGCGCGACTGTATTTGATGAATACATGCATGTATGAAAGCACGGATACCGTCAGGCCTGCAAATCCGTCAAGGAAGCCGCGTTTTAAAATGTACAGTTTAAAAAAGGTCCAGCTGGCATGAGTGATCGGGGATATGACGCTAATCCTTTTTCCTTTTTTTAGCAGGTCATCGGCGCCGATCAGGGTGAATTTATCAATCGTTTTTAAATGATCTGAAAGGTCGTCAAACGAATAGTGCAGGATATCGCCATTAAGGTTTGTTGTCTCCATGTTCTTGATGTCTATACTTTCATGTACGTTATCATCAGACCAGCGGTTTGTTGTTTTGTTGAATAACCTGATTTTTCTGTCAGGATACCAGCAGTGGTTTAACCATCGGTAGACATAGAATGTTTTTCTGGACATGCTGTATACGTTATTGGTATTTAGATTGTCTTTTATCGTCAGCAGTGAATCCTGTAATTCTTTTGAAAGCCGTTCGTCGCAATCAAGACTGATCACCCAGTCGTTTGTTGCTTCATCGAGTGCAAGATTTTTCTGTTTGCCGTAACCGATGAAGTCATGTTGAGAGATTTTATCGGTGTACTTTCTGGCGATGTCTAACGTGCCATCTGTGCTGTTAGAGTCGACTATTATAATTTCATCAACAACAGGCTGAAGGCTTTTCAGGCAGTCTTCTATCTTTTTCTCTTCGTTGAACGAAATTATACAGGCGCTGATTTTAGCCATTGTTTTACTATAGTCAGTAGCTGGTTACAGGACAGACTTAAAGTATTCGATCGTTTTACCTAGTCCTTCATCCAGCTTGATAACAGGCTCCCATCCAAGTTTTTCTTTTGCCAGGCTGATATCGGGTTGGCGCTGTCTCGGGTCGTCTTCTGGCAGTGGTTCATTGATGAGTTTTGATTTTGAACCGACCATGGCCAGTGTTTTTTCTGCGAGTTCGCGAATGGTGAATTCATTCGGGTTACCGAGGTTAACCGGGCCGATAAAGTCATCATCGCTGCCCATCAAGCGGATAAAGGCGTCGACCATCTCGTCGACGTAACAGAATGAACGAGACTGCTGACCGTCGCCGTATATCGT
>JADFWF010000160.1 GCA_015222965.1 Pseudomonadota bacterium
CATAGTGCGCCCGTCTCAAGATCCTTCACTGGCGCTCAGGATGACAGCAAATAAAAAAAGGTTTTTCTCTGTGCCCTCTGTGCCTCTGTGGTGTATAAGCTTTTGACTTTGATTTTGCATGTCTGCTCATGGCCGTAAACAGACATAAACGTATAGTATTACAGAACTTATTGCCTGCTCCCTTCCCGTTGGCTTGTGACTATGTTCATCACATACTCACCATAAGCTTTATCAGATGATTTTTTTATAAATTGTTTAATGTTTTCGATAGAATCCGGCGTTTGCTTTAAAGCTATCGACTTGTCACTGGCAAATACCCAGATAAGTTCTTTACCAAAAGGTCCGCTTATGGTAAAACGATAATGGTTTTCATATTCAGGAATCGTCAAAAAATAACCCGCCGTATAAAAATTACTTCGCTGGTTTTCATTGGGTAATATCTGAGTGATGTTGTCGGCCGCATCGAGATAAAACATGTAAATATAAGCGTCCTGACCCAGGCTTAATAAGAATTGCAGCTCATCGCCCTCAACAAATTTCTGCTGGTCCCCCAGATGCGTTGTTAATTCCATGGGGATAGTTTCAAGCTTTACACTATCAGGTGCTGTACCTTTATTGAAAACACCACAACCAGCCAGCAAAAAGCTAACTATGCATAACTGAAATATTTTGCACATCAATATCCAGGCCCGTGGATCTTACAGGCTGAAGCTGTAGTTATAACCGACAAATATCGCATTGATATTGTATTCCTGTTTACTGGAGTCCAGGTATTCAAAAGTGTAATTTCTCGTTTTTACACCGGCATTAACAAAATGCCGCTCGTTGATCGAGTAGACAGTGCCGACTTCCAGAGCCCAGCTATCACCCTCACCTACTTTCACATCATTATTGTCTTCTATTTCACCGCTGCCAATAAAACCAAAGGAGCCGAACAGGGTCCATTTATCATTGACTGGAATATAACCCGACGCACCCAGGCCTATACCTAAAAAGTTTTGACTATACGGATCATCCAGCCAGTTGTTAGTCACTCTTTTTATATCGACAAATAAGGATACCTGTGACCAGAAATAATAGCCGAACAACAGATCCAGGTCAGACTGCTCGATCTTCACACTAGTGGCCGGTACACGACCAGCCGGGGTAAACTTATCGGGCGCCCTGTTATTAAAATTATATTCACCACGCTGCAGATTCAGGCCGGTATAAAAATCACCGATCTTATAAGACACACTTAAACCAAATTGACCGCCTTCATCACTTTCATAATCAGTTCCAGCAGCGCCGTTATCGCCCACCCAGGCAGCGCCCAGTAATTTTGCACCAAAAGTCAGCCGCTGGTCGGCGTGTAAACTGCTGATGCTGAAAGTGACCAGGAACAATATTAAAAATAACTTTTTGATTAACATGGCATTTTCCTTTACAAAGTTGGTATAGGCACAACTTTCTGTTGCTTCACCGGTTGCTGTTTAACTTTTTTAGCCTTATTTTTTTTATCGACGGGTATCACGTTCACTTCTACTTTTACTTTATCGGGATCCACACCCTCGACCTCAACCTCGAGTTTGATAAAGATGAACTCGCCTAATTCATCACCTGCGCCCTGTAACACACCGCTTTCAGGCACCTGTTCTACATTATTAGCGACCGCACGTTCTACGTTGCCTGAGAGCTGACTGACTGTGAGCATGGGACTGTTGTTGGTTTTTAACTCATTGATGAGAAAATAGGTAAATGGCGAGTGACCTGATTCACGATAATCATCATCGACAAACTCAAAACCGCCGGCGGCCATGATCTGCACACTTTTCTTATTAGAGACTTTTTCAAAATATTTTTCGGTATAGTCAGATTCTGAAATACCACGAGAAGCCGTCCTCAGCAGAGAACCACTGAAACATGAATCAGAGATTAACAAGGTATGCTGTACGCGTGAGGCGATACCTGAGACCTCATCGCGAATCGTCGAATTACGCAGGAATGTAGTGTGGTCACTGCCCTCAGCATCAACCGGCACCCAGAAACCTTTGTTGGTCTCATCGTCCAAAAAGCCATGGCCGGCATAGTAGATTAAAACATTGTCACTCTTTAATGACCTGTTAGCCAGCTCTTCCAAAGCATACAGAACATCACGCCGGGTAGCATTTTCAAGCAGTTTAACGTCAGTGAAACCGTAGTGTTTTTTTAGCAGCCTGGCAACTTCACGGGCATCCGTTATTGCTGTGCTTAAGGACTCCCATTTTCCCTGCTCGTCCTGGTATTCATTATTGCCGATGATCAAAGCACGATAAACACCTTTGTGTACTTTGGCACTTTGTGTGGTCGCTGTTTTTTCTATCGAGATACCACGAGCTTCCGCCGCATAAACATCATGCGCCTGTAAAACAAAAATACCTAACATCATAAACACCATGCCAGCTGCGCTGACAAGCTTTTGTTTGCCTGGCATTTGTTTGCCTGCTAGTTGCTTGCGAGGAAAATTATGCATATCTATCACCATGTATCGTAATCCCTGTTTTGTTCACTGATAACAAACCCGCCTGAAGCATAGAACATCCTGTCATCTGCTGTATTGCCATACAACACCCATTCATAGCGTTTGTTCGCACCGGCCGCCTGAGACTGAGGTTCCAGCAAAAAAGTTGTGTGGTTGATCTGGCTCGAGCTTTCTCTTAATACGGTTTTCTTACCCTGATTAAAGACCTGTATGCGCATTTTGTAAAGCTCAGCGCCTTCAACTTTCGGCCATGTGATCTTTATCATGTCCTCTGAAATCAACTCGATATGGACATCATCAAATGGTTTTGAGGTATTGCCAGATTGTGTAAAAAAGCCAACGCCGGGTAATTTGTTTTTTGCCGTAAACTGGATCGTCGGGTCATCCTGGAATGAAGCGATCACAGTCTGGCTTCGCTGTATCGTCGGCGCTTGCAGCAATAACAGGACAGCGACAAAAACAGCTGCCGTTGCAGCCATGGTATAAATCATGGGTGAGCGCATAGCAAAAAACTGGCTGGCGAATGTTGGTAAGCCTGAAAAAAAAGAACGCTGCGATCGTTGTGCGGCATCAACGGTTTGATGCACAGGCTCTTTTCTGGGTAACTCGCCGGCCATCAATTCAACGTGCCCCTGGTAATGCAGAGCAGCTTTCATAGCATCTGGCTGTTCTTCGATCAACACCCTGACTTTCTTTGCATCATGCGTATCCAGCATACCGTCTATATAATCACATATCATCTGCTGCTGATCTTCTGTCAGGCTTGATTGAAAACGAAGCTGCGACCACTCTTCCTGCAAGGTGGTGATGATCGATACCTGGTCTCTGCACTCTGCACAGCTTGCCAGATGATCAAGTATCTCATCATATGATGCACTGCTGATTTCGACGGCATCCGGTAGCGAAGCCGCAGAAGTGCCCGTTGTTTTAACAAACAAACTCAGGGTGTCATTATCGATGTGTTGTTGCGTCATAATCCTGCCTTTATTGCCTATGATGATAAAGAGACAATGAGCTGGTCAATATTTGAAAAAATTTATCTATTCTATTCATCATGCGTTAACAAACCCTGTAATTTAGCCAGTGTTTTACGTCGGAAATAATACAGCTGCTGACGGTCAAGGTCTCCTGCGGCGACGCCCTTTTTAAAACTTATATCCAGTTTTCTCAATGAATTGAGCACTATCTCTGCATCCTGTTCTTCTATCACCAGCGCCTCGATAACAAACTGTTCGACTGGAGTTAAAGTCTTCCATGCTTTTGATAATAAGAGAGATTCTTCACACATCTCAACGGCCTCATCATAAGTCGCTGTTTCAGCATCCAGGCTTGATTGCGCCTTATCATCAGTTGCACCCTGTGACAGAGAAATATTTTGTGCGGGATTGAGTAAAAATAACTTATTTTTCCGGGTGAGCAGCTTGATAATGTTACGGCTGAGCTCTCTGACCTGTTCGACCGATAATGAAGATTGCTGAGCGATCTGCTCGACGGGCTGCTGTAAACGTAAAGCATAAAAAACAGTCACTGCTTTTTTGCCAAGCTCCTGGATATAGCTCGGAACGTAGACCTTTCGACCAAATCGCCAGTCTTTCCAGCGTTCATAAAAAGGCAGTGAATTAGCGATGACATAACAATAATCAAACAAGGTTGCATTATTGTTTGCCCGGTATTTCTTCAGACGGTTGCTGCTGCTCAGATCGTTTAACATCCAGGCATAACTGCCATTACCCCACTCACATAAGCCGGCATCGGGCGATGCTGATGCAACGGGTGATGCCAGAGTACACTTGAATCGTGCGCGATTCTCCTTGCAAAAGCGTTTACAGAAACGATTGGTCTGGCAATGGATTATCGGTGCGATCAGATCATTGACTTTTTTTCTGGCAGACGCATCACTCTCTGCCGCATCTCGTGCAAGCTTTAGATTTTCCTTATTTTGCTCAGCCAAATTATTTGATTGACTGGCTGACTGATCGGCCAAGATGATTCCTGTAAGCAGTAACTAAACATCAGATTTAAGTTTAGTGTAAATATCTTGATAGTGATTAATTGTCATATAAAAACCACCCCTTTACCTGATCATTACTGATTCGCAACGCCAGGCCATAGTCGTCATAGGCAAGATATTCGCCAGAAGTCATGTTTAACCGGCGATCTGGAATACCAAGTATTTTGAATGGACGGTCTGCAGGATCACCGATATGCAACTTATTGTTGATATGTGATTTTTTGCTGTTACTGTCAGTCTGCCATGCGCTTATAAGGGCACCTTTAATATCTGTGATATATCGAGAACCATTATCTAAAACGATCTGGTAACGGTCGCCGTCGATCCACAGATCTGACCTGTCCAGTGTTTTCGTGAGATGTACGGTATCGCCAAGCCTGTGGCCATTTATTGCCGGTGCCTCTTGTAGTTTTTGCGTGATGACTGGCTGTTTATTCTGACTGATATGCGTTAATGCCAGTCTAAATAATAAGGTATCACCTTTTTTCTTCGATAATTGCGCCAGATCCAGCCATACTTTTTTAGCCTCTTCCGCTTTATCGATAGTTTCGTATAACTCAGCCAGGTTGTAGAACACGCTGTAGCGCAATATATTTTCTGCTATCGGTGATACAGCCGTATTTGCGTTTAGCGTTTTGACCAGAGCTTTTAGTTTTTTTATAGACAGGTCTGAATTGCCTTCAATCGCATCCGTTAATGCCAGCAGCATTTCTACCACACTGTCTTTGCCAAACATCGGTACATACTGCCCCTGAAGAACGCCTCGAACACGATATGAATTATTGGTCAGCAGATGCGCCGATGCCAGTAATAGGTAGGTCTGCTGGTAGTCAGGCGCCAGTCGGATGGCCTTCTCAAACTGGCTGATGCTCTGATTTACCAGGGTGAGTTTTTGCTTTTGCAGGCGGGAGGTCAGCCCTTTCAGGTCCGCACGTTTACTGTTCGACGATTGCGCTGCGGCGGCACCGTTGGCATGTGCATCCAGGATCATCGGGTAATAAAAATCTGCCTGTTGTTTACTGCCTTCCGCCACAGCCAATTCGGCCAGCTGTTTTTGAATGGCTTGCGCCTGTGCAAAATAACTTAGACCGATGGCTGAGATGATCGCCCTGCCCGGATAATCACGGCCGTAGATGGTGAAGTATTCTCTTGCCTGCTGATAATTTCCTGCAACAAATGCCTGCAGGCCTAATTCATATAGCATGGACTGTGTCGCCACGGTTTCCAGTTGTGTCTGAGTTCTCAAGGCACGCGCCTGCGCCTGCTTGCAGGCATCGTGGTTGCTCTTAGCTGTGTTATTAGCCGCACAGTTCTGCTGCCAGATATTTTCGACCCACAGGGTAAAGAAATCTTTATCGTTGATGATCTGGTAAGCATCAAAACCGACACTGGACATCAGCACCAGGCCATCATGATCCGCCTGCGCCTCTTTTTGTTCGAGCTGCGTCAATAGACCCGCATCCAGTTCAAGTCCTGCCAGCATCTTTTTCTGAGATTCAGCTGACTGCGTTCCTATCATGCGGAAAAATCGCTGGTGCCATAAATCATCTGCACGTTGATGCGCCAGCTCATGCGCCAGAACGAATGCTAATAGATGTTCACCGCGTTGCTTGCCGAAGGAAAAACAGGTTTCAATCGCCTGTTTGCTCAGCAGGATATTGCCATCGGCCAGAGAGGCAGCCCAGGCCCCCGAATCTGATTCAACGACATACAGGCCAGGCTCGATACGGGATTGATCCCAGGCACGCAGCAGTACAGTGAAGACCTGCTGTGACTGCTTGACCAGCTCACTATCATCATTCAGTGTATATTTTTTCCAGTAGGTAATGGACTGTGTGGGGTCTGTCGGTGGCACTAATGATGTGTTTGTCCCCTCAGCTTGCACTGCGCTAGCGTAAAACAAAGCGCAAGCTAGTAGCGCAGCGGCAGACGGTAGACGTATAACTAACTGCTTCATATGACAAATTATAAGTTTAATCATCATTCCAGGTTCATAGATAATGGTTTCGTATATATAAAGAGACACAAAAAATCATCCTATTTGAAAAACAATTCCCGCTGATTTTTTACCATCATAAAAAGTATTTTTCAAATACCGGCAAACTCCCCGTCTCTTTTATATCGAACATAAATTTGTCTTAACGATGCCCTGTTAAGCATAAGTCAGAATAACGGAGAAACAAGATGAAGCTCAACAATAAAAGGTTTAACACTCAATTGATACCAAATTTCAAATCCAGGGAGCCTCTGATTAAGTCTGGGTCGTGCAGATTGTTGCTTAAACGATTATGGTTCAAGGCGTGGAACGCACGTAACAGCAGAGCTATTGCGAAGTTTCACAACGCAGAAACAGGATCGTTTAAGCGGCAAGATGTCGATTCACGACTTAATCAGAGGCTCCCTAACATTGCTGTCACAACATTATTGTTAAGCAGTCTATTAGTTGCCTGTGGTGATGAAAAAGACAGTAGTACAGTTTTAAATACGGACAATCCAAGTATCGATCTAGGCATACCTGCGAGTTTGACTGGCGGCAGCACTGCAGCACAACCACGCCTGGCGAAGGCGACAGAAACCATGGTTAGTGCCAGCCGCTCCATACAGGCTGCCAAGGCCGGTACCGGTCAGCCCTGTGCCTACCTCGGCAACGAGAACAAAGATGATCCTTTTCATAATGGTTACGAGA
>JADFWF010000017.1 GCA_015222965.1 Pseudomonadota bacterium
TAGTAGTACCGATGACCAGGTTGAGTACAACATGTTTATAAGCCAACATGACCTGTAGCGCAGAATTCAGATCAGCAAAGTGAAAGCCGACAAAACGTGATGCTGTCATGGCACCTTCAAGCAGCTGTACATCATATTTATAAGACACCAGGAACAGGAAGTTCACCAGGATCAATGTGATCCAGCGTCGTCTTTGCCACTTCCTGAAAAAATGGCTATGGTGCTCTAAGTGTACCGCCTCAATTTCTGCTTTAGTTAGATTTCCCCTCTTGTCCTGATAGATTTTTTTCAATTCATCAGACTGTTTTTCTTTTTCCGGTCGGGTCGGCGCATTGCCAAATACCTGCGATAAAGATTCTATAATATATTTCATATCAGCTACCTGTCATACCCCTGCTACGATACCCAGTTGGTAATTTTATCAATATCAACGACGATCGAAGGGCTCTCTTCAACCGGGCATATCATCTCACAGACACCACAGCCAACACAGCCGTCCAGTATCACCGGTAACATCCGCTTCAGGCCATCATCAGATTCGATTGCCTGCAACTCGATCGCATGTTTTGGCGGACATTCGTTACCATGCTGCTCAGCTACTCGTGCTATTTTTCCAGCTTGTTTTCCTGCTGCTGTAGCGGCAGCACGTTCTTCTTCCTCGGCAGCACATTGGCTTATGCGAATCTCTATTGGACATTGGCGTACACATAGATCGCAGAGCTCAAGGTCATAGGGGTGATCGGCAACAGGAATCGGCGACCAGCGGTCAATCTCATCGTATCTCAACAGCCCTTTATAATCCGGACCTCTGACCTGCCCCTTAAAACCCAGGCCCATGGTTGCGAGACAGGTTTTCGGGTTATCCATACGGGCAAAACCCATGCGTGTATCTGCCGGGTAATTGAGGTCGTGTGTTAATGCGCCTGTTGGACAGGCCAGTACACATTGCAGTCCGTCACATGAAAAGTCACAGGCCTGCTCTCTTGCATCGATATAGGGTATGCCGATACCGACTCCTTCATCAAGTTCGGCCAGTTTTATCGCATTGACCGGACATACCTGAACGCATTGACCACATTTTATACATGAAGCAAAAAATTCCTGTTCATCGAGCGTAGTTTTCAATGCACCCGGTGGCCGTAATCTGGCGGAAGTGCCTCGAGCGACAGGCAAAAGACCCGCCATCGATAATGACACAAATCCAGCAGCCAACAGGGATGAGCGAATAAAATCGCGCCTCTGACTCTGGCGTTTCTTCAGGCTTAATACCGGTTTTTTCTTTTTCGTAAACATTATTTTAAATCACTCATGTAACAACCCTCATAACTGAAGCATGGCATTGAGTTCTGGACTGGTCCCGGGTTTTGGACTGACCACGTTTTCTGGAGCAGCCATGAGAGGGGAACTATCTCTTACCAGCATATCAGGCGTGGTAAAAGGTGCCAAACGTTCGAGAAAATCCAGCACAGCCATTACCGGTGTTCCCTGTAAAAATCTGGCAGTGGGTACATCCATCCAGATCCGGTCAGCATAACTGTAAAGCTCGTATGGTTTGTCACCAACACCATCGTCGTCTATATCAAAGCCTTCATAATCATCCCAGTAATTACCCTGCCAGACATTTCTATTGGCGGTTTTCCCTCCCGCTACCGAAATCTGGGTTTGATTGCCCTTAAATGAATTGCGCTCAAAAGTATTTCCGGTCCAGTCATTGAGAAAATCAATACCGATGCTGGCAAAGGCAATCACATTATCGTGGATGCTATTAGTCATATCCGGTTGAAACGGCGAGACATCAATATACATACCGGTGGAACAATAAAGAATCTTGTTATTTGCAATTTCAACACCGGATGTTTCTTTGAAACCTATACCCATACCGGTAGGGCCATTCGCATAAGCGATGTAATTATTTGTTACCACCACGCTATCACTGTACATCAAAAAGATGCCCACTGAATTATGCTCATAATGATTGGAGTCCACTTCATTAAACCGGGAATACATAAAGTGTAATGAGTAACGGCCGTTACGCGAGTCATTCCTGGCGATGGTATTATTCGCCGAGTACCAGACCACCATATCACGGCTATCACGAATTATATTGTCGGTAA
>JADFWF010000161.1 GCA_015222965.1 Pseudomonadota bacterium
AAAAATGGCAATACATCCCGATCGATCGCTGTTGAAAAGCCGGTGAATGCATGTGCGCCGATACGGGTAAATTGATGGACGGTGGTATAACCACCGAGGATGACAAAATCATCAACAACAACATGACCGGCCAGGGCTGTTGCATTCGCCAGGATAACGTTATTACCGACGATACAGTCATGCGCGACATGTACGCTGACCATGAGCAGATTATCGTTGCCGATCTTCGTAATATTGCCGCCACCTGGCGTACCGCGATGTATGTTTACATATTCACGGATAGTGTTTCGATCACCGATAACAAGTTCTGTCGGTTCATCATCAAATTTCAGGTCCTGTGGTTTTTCGCCAACAGAGGCAAACTGAAATATACGGTTATCCTTACCAATTTTTGTTGGCCCATTGATGACTACATGTGAAGCCACCGTGGTCCCAGAAGCTATCTCCACATCAGCGCCAATGACAGTAAAAGGCCCGATACTTACATCATCAGCAATTTTTGCAGAAGGATCAACAATGGCTTGCGGATGAATCATTTTTTATGTCTCTTCTTTTGGCGCCGCCGCACACAATAAACTAGCTGCTGTACACAGTTCACCTTCGACCGTAGCTTCACAGGAAAATTTCCAAATTATTTTTGAGCGTCGTTCAATTTTCGCTTTTAATACTAATTGATCACCAGGAACAACCTGACGTTTAAACCTGACTTTATCGACACCGACCAGCATATATAAAAGGTCGTCACTGGGCTCTTCACTCATCGTACGAAACCCTAACAGACCGGTTGCCTGAGCTAATGCTTCAATTATTAATACGCCTGGCATAATAGCCTGGTCCGGAAAATGCCCCGTAAAATGCGGTTCATTTACAGTCACATTTTTAATTGCGGTAATTGTCTCACCGGGTACACATTCGATCACACGATCTACCAGCAGAAAAGGATACCGGTGTGGCAAAAACTTTCTAATTTCTTCTATATACATTTCACTCACAGAGTATCTCCAACTGCCTCTCACCGTTTATTTACAGTGATACATTAAACTTATTGTTCGGATTTGAATCTTTTTTCCAGTCTTCTCAATCGTTTCTCCATCTCATTGAGATGTTTAAATCGCAGCGCATTTTTTCGCCAGTTTTTAACTTCATCAGTTAACATACTGGAAGCATAGGCGCCAGGCTTGGTAATAGATCCCGAAACCAGCGTTCTGCCCATGATCATGACATTATCAGTCACTTCGAGGTTATCACTGATGCCAACACCGCCACCAATCACGCAGTACTCACCGACCTTTGAAGACCCTGCAATACCCGAGAGGCCAGACATAACCGTATGTTTGCCGATGCTTACGTTATGAGCAATCTGTATCAGGTTGTCCAGTTTCACACCATCACTGATAACAGTATCTCGTAACGAACCTCTATCGATGGCGGTATTGGCACCGATTTCGACATCGTTACCGATATGGACGTTACCCAGCTGAGGGATTTTTAGATACGAGTCACCCTCTCGCTCATAGCCAAAACCATCCGAACCGATGACCGTGCCCGCATATATTATGCAGTTTTTACCGATTACGGTGTTGTAGCCAATAGTCACATTTGGATGAATCACCGTATTTTCACCGATAGCAGTTTCAGATTCGACCACGCTGTTAGCTGCGATCTGCACATTTTCTCCGAGTTTTACACCCGCCTCGATGACAACATTTTGTCCGATGTATACTGACTCCGGCACACTTACATCCGGCGCCACATCCGCACTCGAAGAGATGCCTGCAGCGTAACGCCTGCCGGGGTTTAATAAACGTGTCGCCTTAACAAATGCCAGCCGAGGATTTTCTGTAACCAGTGCAGGTTTCGAGCAATCTTGCAGCCACATCTCTTTTAATATGATTGCAGAGGCATTTGTCGAATCGATTTTATCCAGATATTTCGGGTGATATATAAAAGCCAGATCACCCTCTTCTGCCGCATCTAGATCAGAGACGTTCTCAATCAAACAATCGTCACCATGCAATCGACAGTTTATTTTCTCAGCAAGTTCAGACAGTTTTATTGCCATGGTCGCTCTGATTTAGATTCCGGGTTATATGTTATCTGGAGATTATTTAAGTTTTACTTCTTTTTCTTTTTGAAGGCCGCTTTCATGATATCCAGTACCTTGTCTGTGATATCAAGTTTAGGGGAGGCAAATGCAACGCCTTCACTCAACACCAGATCATACTTACCTTTTTTAGCGATATCATCAATGATGCCTCTTACCTGCGTCTGCAGGACAGCCAGTTCCTGATTACGCACGGTGCCAACTTCCTGTGTTAACTGCGCCTCTTTTTGCTTCAGCTGTTGAATTTTTATAATGATTTCTTTTTTCAATTCGTTCAATTTATCTTCGGTCATCACCAATTCGTTGCGTTTGTAGTTTTCCTGCATCTTAGTGATATCTTTCTCTCCTTTTTGCAACTCATCGCGCTGCGGACCGAAACGTTCCAGCATAGAAGTGTTCACCGCATCGACCTGCGGTGCTTCCGTTAAAATTCTCTCGACACTGACAACACCGACCTTCAAACCTGCAGCGATAGCATTTGCAGAGATCAGACCTGATAATAATATTAAACTTATAACTAACTTTTTCACTTTTGTTTTCTCCTTAGAAGAATGAACCAATACTAAACTGGAATGCTCGTAATCTGTCACCGTAATCATCGACCGCGCCTGTACCTTTAGACTGCACCTCGTTGAGGGTTTCGGCATAACTGAACCGTAATGGGCCGATCGGTGAGATCCATACCAGCGACACACCAGTCGACGCTCTTAACTGATCAGCCTGAAATCCGTTGTCACCTAGCGGTGCATCATAGGTATTAAAATTATCTAAAAATACATTACCCACATCAAGGAACAGGCTCAGACGCACTGAACTTGGCGGTTTCTCGACAAATGGTATAGGAAAAATGTAATCTGCGCCAGCGGTAACACGCATATTACCACCGACAGCAGCGCCGGAAATCGGGTCACGCGGACCTAATGTGTTTGACTCAAAACCACGGACGGTGCGTATGCCGCCGGCGAAATACCGCTCAAAAAATGGCAGGGAATTAGTATCACCGTAGCCGCTGCCGTAGGCCAGGTTGGAGCGCAAGAGCAAGGTCGTTGCGCTGGTCACACCAAGATAAGTGTTAGTGATATAACTAAGCTTGTAATATTCCAGATCACTGCCTGGAAAGGTCATGTTCATGCCTATTGTTTGCTGTGAGCCTGCGGTCGCAAACACTGTACGGTTCCTGGTGTCATGAGAGAAACTGGTGTTTAACGTTATACTGTTGTACGAAGTTTGGCCATCGTGTTCTAGCAAAAACTTAGTCACATCTAGTGATGGATTTATTGATGATGGGATAATCTTGATATAACTTAAACCGTAACCCATGCTTATGGTATTAAACTCAGACAAGGGAACGCCATAACTGATATTCAGATCCCCCGAGTTGGTCTGGAAATTATTGATCTGTTCCTCCGCTGCGTCCCTGTCACGGAAGGAAACACTCACCGTGCGGCTGATACCATCAAGGGTGTAATAAGGATCGGTAAAAGCAGCGCTGTAGATCGTATTTGCACGATCGGTATTCACATTCAAAGCAAGCCGCTGCCCCGTACCAAACAGGTTTTCCTGGGTCAGGCCAACATTAAAGATCAAACCCTGCGTCTGTGAGAAACCCGCACCGATATTAAAGCTGCCCGCCAGTTTTTCTTCGACTGAAACCTTTAGATCAACCTGACTGGTGGAACCGGGTACCGGCACAGTATCGACGTCAACCGTCTCTACGTAAGGCAGGCGCTGGATACGTGTTTTGGAGCGTTCCAGCAGATCACTGGCAAGAATCGAGCCTTCCATGAGACGCATCTCACGCCTGAATACCTGATCCTGTGTACTGTCATTGCCATGTATATCGATACGGCGAACGTATACTTTCTCACCGGGAATAGCAAAGTATGTAAGAGCTACTTCTTTTCGCTCATCATCGATATCCGGCGTAAGCTTCACTTCAGAAAAAGCATAACCGATACGGCCCATCTGAGATTCCAGCCGTTTTTTACTGGTGGTCATCAGACTGCGCGAAAACCACATACCCTGCCGCGTCAGAATCTGCGACTCCATGGTCTGGCGGTTGACTACCAGTTCACCGGTTAGTTTTGACGATGAGATCTTGTAACGGTCGCCCTCGGAGACATTTATCGTTATGTAGATATCCTGTTTATCCGGTGTGATAGATACCTGTGTAGACTCGATGCTAAATTTGATATAACCGCGGTCGAGATAATAAGAACGAATTTTTTCCAGATCACCATTTAATTTCGGCTTTGAATATTCATCGATCGATGAAAATATAGACCACGAACCCGGGACACCCGATTCCAGTTCATCGAGCAAAGTATCATCACTATAAACATCATTACCAATAATATTGATGTGTTTGATCAAGGCCACCTGACCTTCTGAAATCGTAATATCGATATCGACACGATTCTGGTCAAGCTCGGTAATCTCCGTGTTAATTTTTACACCGTATTTACCCTGACTAAAATAAACACGTTCGAGTTCGAGCGTTAATTTTTCGAGCAACGAACGATTATAGATCTGCCCGCGTGTCACACCGATATCGAGGAGTGCATCTTTTAGTGCATCGTCATCGATATCAGAGTTTCCTGTGAACTCCACATTAGAGATAGAGGGTCTCTCTTGCACACGAACGATCAGTGCATCTCCGTCTCGAAAGAACTGTACGTTTGCAAAAAAGCCCGTCTTATATAATTCGCTGATCGAATAAGTGATCTGGTTGTCATCTATCGGATCACCAACGACGATGGGCAGGTAATTCAGCAGGGTTCCATCAGGCAGACGCTGCAGGCCTTCTATCTTGATCTCGCTGACGACAAATGCATCAGCATGGGCTGCAACCGTGGCTACACAGTTAGCTATGGCCAACAGTAAAAACAAACGAATAAATCGTCCGGAACGATTTATCACGCAAGCCCCAAAGGGGTGAGTATCAGGGAGGATACGAATAATAAATCGTCTGCAACGATTGATCACATCAGCCCCGAAGGGGTGAGTACCAGGGAAGATACGGATAATAAATGACATACAGCTAATAAAATCTCTCTACTGTACCAGGCGTTGGATGTCATTAAATATTGCAACACTCATCAGCAGCGCAAGAATTGCGATACCGACCTGTTGTCCACGAAGTTCAAAAGCCTCTGAAACAGGCGAGCCTTTGACAATCTCAATCAGATAATAGAACAGGTGGCCACCGTCCAGCATGGGCACTGGCAACAGGTTCAACACACCGAGACTAACTGAGATCACTGCCAGGAAAGACAGAAAAGAAACCAGACCGATACTCGCGGTAACACCGGCATAAGTTGCGATGGTGATCGGTCCTGAAATATTTGCGAGATTTGCTTCACCCGTTATCATCTTCCACAGGACACGAAGTGTCAACGATGACATATCCCAGGTTTTAACAACCGCTTTAGCTCCCGCTTCCATCGGTGAATATTCTACCCTCGTAACCAGCTGTTCACGGATCTCATCAGGCACATGCTGATAGGCACCGATGTAACCCTGCTGTTCACCTTCTTTTGTTTTACGGCTTTTTGGGATCACCGTAACAATTTCTTCAAAGCCATTACGTAATACGATAAAGTTCATTGCCTGGTTTGGCTTGCTGCGGATCATCTCCACCAGCGTAATCCATTGTTCGATGGCAACACCATCTACCTGCAAGATGATATCGCCCTTCTGAATACCGGCATTTTCAGCAGCGCTCTGCTCCATTACACCGCCGATCTCGGGTTTTAATATCGGCCACCACTGTTTAAAACCTATACGCTTAAAGATATCACCTTCATCTTCCAGGATGTGCATATCGCCTAATGCCAGCTCGCGTGTCCTTTCAAGGCCATCAGTATCTCGAACATGGACCTGAATATTTCCACCTTCGAGCCCATGGTTAAGGATCTCCAGCCTGAATTCATTCCACGATTTAACAGGCGTCTCACTGACCATCAAGACTTCATCCTGAAGCTGAAAACCTGCTTTTGCAGCTACACTGTCTGCCACCGTCTCACCGACAAAAGGACGATCGACGGTACTGCCTAACATAAAGACTATCCAGTATAAGAAGATAGCCAGTATAAAATTGAATGCTGGGCCGGCAAAGACGATCGCGATACGTTTTGAGATGGTCTGGTTGTTAAAAGCACGCGATTTTTCAGCTTCAGGCACATTGCCTTCACGCTCATCGAGCATCTTGACATAACCACCGAGCGGAATAGCCGCGATAACGTATTCGATATCATCACCTTCGGCAGATGTCTTGCGCCAGCTAAATAATGGCTTACCAAAACCGATGGAGAAGCGTAAAACTTTTACGCCCGCTTTACGCGCGACCCAATAGTGGCCATATTCATGAAAAGTGACCAGCACACCGATCGCCACGATGAAGAAAAAAATGTTGTGTAGAACACTCATAAGTTATTGTTTTGCTGAAATATATTCATTCGTTATTATTCTTGCCATTGCATCGGCTTCTATTATATCTTCGAGCGTACTGACATCTTCAGTGATGTTCGCTGCATTCAAAGTCTTTTCTATCAAAATCGCAATATCATTAAAACCTATCTTCTCATCCAGGAAAGCCGCTACTGCAACCTCGTTAGCGGCATTCAAAACGATCATTGCCGAGCCACCTTTTTTTATGGCTTCGTAACACAGTCGCAGACAGGGAAAGCGACTTAAATCAGGTTGTTCAAAGTCCAGCTTTGCGACATCAAATATGTTCAGTGGTTCAACACCTGACGCTATTCTTTCCGGCCATGCCAGCGCATGTGCGATGGGCGTACGCATATCAGGATTACCCAACTGCGCAAGAACGGAGCCATCACTGTAGGTCACCATGGAATGGATCACACTCTGAGGATGAATCACCACATCGATGTTAGCGATATCCATATCAAACAGCCAGTATGCCTCGATCAATTCCAGACCCTTATTCATCAAGGTCGCTGAGTCTACCGAGATTTTTCTACCCATATCCCAGTTTGGATGATTAACAGCCTGCTCAGGCGTCACATCATGCAACTGATCCACAGACCAGGTTCTGAACGGGCCGCCACTAGCGGTCAACAATATTCGCTCGATACCTGCACTCGCCTGCTGGTTCGTCATTTTAACCGAAGAATGATTCTCAGTCAGACAATCCGGCATACATTGGAAGATAGCATTGTGTTCGCTATCAACCGGCATCAACACCGCGTCATTCTCTCTCGCGGTATCCATGAACAGCCTGCCAGACATCACCAGCGCTTCCTTGTTGGCCAGTAATACACGTTTACCCGCCTTTGCCGCAGCAAGTGTCGATACCAGGCCGGCAGCGCCAACGATAGCAGCGACGACGCAATCCACTTCGTTATCTTCTACCACTGCTAACAGTCCGGATTCACCGCTTAAAACTTCTGCTGGATTACTCTTAGCCAAAAGACTGCGGCTTAGTTCGCCAGCAGAAGCTACATCATTCATTACCGCATAACGAGGTTTCCATTTTTCGCATAGCGCCAGCATTTCATCAACATTGGTATTTGCTGTGAGTGCATGGATCTGATAACGGTCAGGATGACGCGCCACCACATCCAGCGTACTGGTGCCGATGCTGCCAGTCGCACCGAGGACAGTTATCTGCAATCGATCTGGCTTCGTCATGTCAACGAATCAAACAGGTTGGTATAGATTAACCAGTCATAACCGACAGCGAAAACCGGCATCGCCGCTAAAACACTGTCGACCCGGTCCAGTATGCCGCCATGGCCTGGCAGGATATTGCCACTGTCTTTCAACCCTGCTTCGCGTTTTAAAAAGCTGAAATACAGATCACCGCTGACAGAAATAAAAGTAAGGATAACCGATAACAAAACCAGTAATGCTGAACGCTCGGTATCCAGCTCAAAATAATAACTCGCAATCAGGGTATATATCGAGGTAGCAATGACTGCTCCGACAAGCCCCTCTTTAGTTTTTCCCGGACTGATATTAGGTGCAAGTTTATTTTTACCAAATTTTTTCCCTGAAAAATAAGCACCGATATCGGCTACCCACACCAGCGCCAGCGCATAGAACAGCCAGTCGGCGCCCTGATTCATGGCATGTATCTTCTGCATAGCAAGTGCGGCCGCAGGCAGCACGACAAAAGCAATAAACAGTTTGTCTGGTTTCAGCTCTGAATTAGCCGCTTTTGGTCTTGCGAACTTAAGGTAATAACTGATGCTGAACCACCACAATACCGAGACATAGATTATCCAGAGAATGTAATCAGCCAGATACTGAGATATAGCCCAGGTGAGCAAAGTGATAACAAGGGCGAATAACACTCTCAGTGGATTATTGTTGATGCCTGACAGCCTTGCCCATTCATAACCAGAGATTACGACGATAAACAGTAAAAACGTAGAAAAAACAGCTGTTGGCTGGAAGAAAATAATCCAGAAAACAAAGGCTGCGAGAGGTATGGCTGTTAATATTCTTTGGTATAACATCGATGGTATTCGTTATATTTTTATTATCTATAAAGTGTGTCTAAACAAAATAAGTGTTTCCACTTGTCGCGCCAACTTTCAGTGTGAAGCTTCAGCCGCTGCGCCATCGGCTGTGTCATCGGCTGTGTCATCGAGCAGCTGCTGCCCGGTTTTACCAAAACGGCGCTGTCTTCCTGCATACCAGTCCAAAGCTTCATCAAATTCTTTTTCTGAAAAATCCGGCCATAATGTATCGACGAAATACAGTTCACTGTATGCCAGCTGCCATATCAGAAAGTTACTGATACGCTGTTCACCACCGGTACGGATGAACAGATCTGGTGCAGGCAGTCCACTCAGAGACATAAACGAATTAAATCTATCTTCATCGATATCTTTTATCGTCGTTTTGTTATCTCTTACTTCTTCAGCGATCATCTTACAGGCATTAACCACATCCCAGCGGCCACCATAATTTGCTGCGATATTCAGATGCAGGCCGGTATTGTCCTTAGTCAGCTGCTCAGATTCATTGATGCTGTTTTGTAATTTTTCTGAAAATCTTGTGCGATCACCAATAAAACTCACGCAGACATTTTTTTTATTAAGTTTTCTTACTTCTGCCATTATTGTGGAAATAAATAATGACATCAGAGCTTTAACTTCGGCTTCAGGCCGGTTCCAGTTTTCACTGCTAAACGCAAATATCGTTAAAGCCTCGATATTTTTTTTCACACAGCTCTCAACTATCTTGCGCGTCGAACCGACACCTGCTTTATGACCCGCTGCACGCGGCAGATGGCGCTTATTTGCCCAGCGTCCATTGCCGTCCATAACGACAGCTATATGACGTGGCATATGTTGCTGTAAATCTGTAGCAGCGCTTTCGTTTATCTCATTCATTGAGTTAGATTCGGATAGAAACTACTTTATATTTCCATCAGCTCTTTTTCTTTTACCGCGATAACTTCATCCACGCTTTTGACAAACTTGTCCGTGTGTTTCTGTATATTGTCTTCAGCCTGCCTGGCCTCATCCTCTGAAATTTCCTTTTCCTTTAACAGGTCTTTAAAATCGCTGTTAGCATCACGTCTGATATTACGAACGGCAACCTTTGCGTTCTCACCTTCACCTTTTACAACCTTTACCAGTTCACGGCGACGCTCTTCCGTCAATGGCGGCATAGGAATGCGTATCAGGTTACCGGCTGTTGACGGATTCAGACCCAGGCCTGAGTTCATGATCGCTTTTTCGACAACAGCGACCATCTGCTTCTCCCAGGGAGCAACTGCCAGTGTTCTGGAATCTTCGACCGTCACGTTAGCCACCTGATTTATCGGCGTATCAGTACCGTAATAGTCGACCATTATCTGATCCAGTAAACTCGGATGCGCACGCCCTGTTCTTATCTTTACTAGTTCAGCGCGTAATGAATCGACGCTTTTTCCCATTCGGGTCTCTGCGTCTGCAACAATTTCTTCAATCACTTACTTATCTCCCATAATGACGGTAGTACCGATCGTCTGATCTTTCATCGTCGCCGGTAAAGAACCGATTTCATTCAGATTAAAAATTCTCAGCGGCAGATTATTATCACGGCATAACACGATAGCGGTAGCATCCATAACCTGTAAATTTTTATCCAGAACTTCATCAAATGTTAATGATTCATAACGTTTTGCATCAGGATTCTTCATCGGGTCTGAATCATATACACCATCGACCTTGGTCGCTTTCAGAACACTGTCTGCACCGATCTCTACCGCACGCAGGCAACCTGCAGTATCTGTGGTAAAAAACGGGTTACCGATGCCGGCAGCAAAAATAACGATGCGCCCTTTTTCGAGATGCCTTATCGCGCGACGCTGTACATATTCTTCACACATACGGTTTATCTTTATCGCAGACATCACACGACAGGTCATGCCCTGCTTTTCCAGCGCATCCTGCATAGCCAGGCTGTTCATCACTGTAGCAAGCATGCCCATATGATCACCGGTCACGCGATCGATGCCTGACTTCACCAGACCAGCACCACGGAAGATGTTTCCACCGCCGATGACCAGCGCTACTTCGACACCCATGTTAACGACTTCTGTAATCTCTGAAGCCACGCGAGCCAGCATCTTTGCATCGATGCCATAGTCCAGATCAGCCATCAGGGCTTCACCGCTCAGTTTTATCAGGACACGTTTATAGTTAACTGGTGTTGATGTCATGGTTTTATCTCTTATTATTATTTATATTTAGTCTGCACACAAAAAACCGGGAGATGTCCCCCGGTTTTTTGTGCTACAGCATAAACTTTCCGTCGTGTATAAATATGTGTTTGTTTCTACTCATATGTATACCTTATTCCGTTGTTTGATCCTACTATATGCTTCGCTGATTAACCGTTCACCTGTGCCATTACTTCGTCTGCAAAGTTCTCGACTTTTTTCTCGATTCCCTCACCAACTTCGTAGCGTACAAAATTATTCACCGTTGCGCCGGCATCAGATAATAAGGTTTCAACCGTCTTATCAGGGTCTTTAACAAACGACTGACCTAACAGGGTAATCTCTGCGAGATACTTGCGGATACGGCCTGTCAGCATCTTCTCGACGATCTCTGCCGGTTTACCGCTTTCCAGCGCCTGGGCACGTAGAATATCTTTTTCTTTCTCGAGTGTTTCAGCTGGAACATCAGCTTCACTAACACACATCGGGTTACTTGCAGCGATATGCATGGCAACATCTTTTATCAGCTCGTCGTTGCCCCCGCTCTTATCTCCAAAGTCCATCTCAACGAGAACACCCATGCGAGTGCCGTGCAGATAACTGCCGAAACTGCCAGCACTGGTTTCGAGTATCTCAAAACGGCGAAGCTGCATATTTTCACCGATCTTAGACACTTTCGTTTTACGTACTTCTTCGATTGTTTCCGAAGAACCGTCGAGTGTCATCTCAGACAGTGCTGCTATGTCAGCAGGTTTATTTGCCAGTGCTGTTTTCGCTATCGCTGTCACAAATGACAGAAAATCATCGCCACCAGAAACAAAATCTGTCTCACAGTTCACTTCTACAACAGCGGCAGTTTTACCGTCATCACTGATCTCTATAACAACACGGCCTTCGGCAGCTACACGACCTGATTTTTTATCAGCCTTTGCCAGACCTGACTTGCGCATATTTTCGATTGCTACATCGATATCGCCATCCGCTTCCTGCAGCGATTTTTTACATTCCATCATGCCTGAACCTGTACGTTCACGCAGTTCTTTAACCATTGAAGCTGTAATTTGCATCACAGTTACTCCTAAATAAATATTCTTAATTGTATGCTTCTAAACCAGACTGCCGGCCAATTTTCTATGGCTGCCTTTCTGTTGCCGATCGTCTGTTGCCGGTTTACTGCCAACAGTTCTCTACGGCAATTATTCAGCGTCTTTTTTAGCTGCTGCTTTCTTTTTAGGCGCTGCTTTTTTCTTTACAGCCGCTTTCTTTTTAGGCGCTGCTTTTTTCTTTACTGCCGCTTTCTTTTTAACGGCTGCTTTTTTCTTAGGTGCTGCAGCTTCTTTCTTTTCAGCTTTCTTTTCAGTTTCAACGGCTTCAGCCTTAACTTCTACAGCAGCTTCTTCTGCCACTGGCTCTGCCGCAGCTTCCTTCGCTGGCTTCTCTTTTACAGACTCGTCTTTTGCTGGCTCGTCTTTTGCCGCCGCTTCTTTAACAGCTTCAACTTTACGCTTTGCCGCAGCTTTCTTAGGCGCAGCCTTCTTTGGCTCTTCTCTTTGTATTACAGCAGATGCACGACCCTCGATAACTGCATCGGCAATGCCCTCTGCATATAACTGAATTGCTTTGATCGCATCATCGTTACCCGGAATAACGTAATCGATACCGTCAGGTGAATTATTTGAATCCACGATACCAAATACTGGAATACCTAAAGTGTTCGCTTCCTTAACAGCGATATCTTCATGGCCGACATCGATAACAAAAACAGCACTTGGCAGGCCTTTCATGTCCTTGATACCGCCGAGAACTTTTTCTTTCTTCTCCATCTCACGCGTCAGCATCAGCTGTTCTTTTTTATTCAAGCGGTCAAAACCACCATTTTCTGACATCTCTTCCAGTTCTTTCAATCGTGTGATCGACTGGCGAATTGTTTTGTAGTTTGTCAGCATGCCGCCCAACCAGCGATGTGTAACATAAGGGCTGCTGCAGCGTCGCGCTTCTTCTGCAACGATATTTCGTGCTGCGCGTTTTGTACCTACGAACAGGACAGAGCCACGATTTGATGCAATTTTGCCGATAGCATTTGCTGCATCTGTGTATAGAGGCATCGTTTTTTCGAGGTTTATGATATGAATTTTGTTACGAGATCCAAAAATGTACTCAGACATTTGAGGGTTCCAGAAACGGGTTTGGTGACCAAAATGCACGCCTGCTTCAAGCATCAGACGCATAGATACGTTAGACATAGATATTCT
>JADFWF010000004.1 GCA_015222965.1 Pseudomonadota bacterium
CGCGCCTTTTTATACTTACCCTCTGTATAATCGAGGTAACCCGCTCTAAAAATATCTTCACGAATATTTGACGGTTCGCCTTCGACGCTGAAGCCGCTGACTGCGCTGATACGATAAAAACGCGGACTGAACGCGCCTTTGTTTTCTACGGTTGCGTTTAACCCGGAAACATCGGTCAAATACTTATATTCACCCTCTTTCTCGCGCGCACCATAGACCTTGTAGCGACTGGTATAACTTCCCGGCACTTTATTCCAGCTTAGCTGAGTGTCTTTGATCGATCCGCGAACTCTCAGACCACCGGGCTTTGACGGCAGCTGTTTAAACTTGTAATTCTTCAGTGTTTTTAATTCTTTATCAAAGACACTGACGATAGTTTTACTGGCTTTTGGTATAGAGATGGCAACCGGCGTATCAAGGCCTACACGACCTTCTACCTGGGCACCAAAAGAAACAATCTTTATCGGCCCGTTAAAAACCTGCACGGTGGTCTCATTACCCTCTATGGCGCCTAATACATACAGGTTTGCATCATCATCAACAGCGATATCATATAACTCATTGTATGCATCCGGCTGATCCTCAGTACCACCGATACGGTACAACAGTTTTCTGTCAGGAGAAAATACCAACACCTGTTTTGTTTCTTTATCGAGCACGAACATGTTACCGCTGTTATCAACAGCAACACTCAGCGGTTCCTTAAAAAGTGTGTTTTCAGAATCCTCAGGATTAGTTATCTTGTCCAGATAGATGCCGTCACGCGAAAAAATCTGTATGCGGTCATTACCCGTATCCGCTACATAAACTTTTTCTTTGGCAAGAAACAGTCCTTTAGGCGAATCCAGTTTCCCATCCTCATCTCCCGAGCCGCCGACTTCGAATCGCATACGTCCATCGAGCTTGTAATATTTTATCTTCTCACCGTCCAGGATTACTATATCCTGATCATCTATCGAAGCCGCGACCAGGTCAGAAAACTCACCCTCAAAGTCTTTAACTTTTTTCCCGGAACTTTTATAGCTTGCGACTTTGTTATTTTCCACATCCAGACACAATACATTACCACCGCGCAAGCGGTATGCCTTCGTGCAATCAAGTTTTATCGAACGTTCGTAAGCGACCGTGGGCAGATAAAACTTTTTCAGCACTTCATAACTGTTTTTTGGCAAGCGATAAATTTCTATCTTTTTATTTTCGATATCAGCAACCGCGATCTTATTTCCCGGCAATACGGCCATCGCGTTAACTTTTTCAAATTGCCCGCGCTGCTCTCCTTTACTGCCAAAACTTGAGACCAGCTTTTTTGTCTGCCAGTCAATCTGCAGGATACGACCGTTATTACTGTCTGCAGCATATAACAACCCTTTATCATCAATCGTGATATTGATGATCTCCGTCTCACCACCCGCTAACTTGTTAAAATCTTTATCGATTAACCGCTGTAATAATTTTCCATCATGGTCAAAGACAGAAACTATTCCATTATTCCTTTCTTCAAACACGATCACACGTTCTTTTAGATCGACGTAGACCTGTGCCGGTTCTTCCAGTCTCTTCTCTTCTGCAATTCCGATCTGACCAATAGCTTTGATAAACACACCATCGAGACCAAAGACTGAAATACGGTTATTACCTTTATCTGCAACATATAAACGGCCATTATGCGACCAGTCGATTCCTTCCGGGTCAGACAGCTGGCCTTCACGCGAACCATTCTCACCAAACTTTTGAATCAGATTACCTTCACCATCGATCAATGCGATAACATCTGCATCACTGTTCGATACCAGGTAGCTATTTTCGTCAAGACGCGCCATACCTCTCACGTCTTCCGACTCAAAGACTTTTTTCGTGACCAGGTTGTAGCGTGTAGCCGCTTTACCCTTATACTCCGAAAAGATGCCTTTCTCACTATCAAGCACCAGAAGTCTGCCTTCATTTCCAGCCAGTAAAGCAGAAACAGCTGCAAGTGAATCGCCTTCTTCTTTAATGGTTCTTTCCAGAGAAACCGATGCATTGGCGAGTGTATTTACGCCGCTAAGTGAGATCAGAATAATTATCTGGATGACGCTTTGTAAAACGTATGTCCTGGAACGCAGACTGATTAATTTCAAAATACTATCCCCTTAGGTAAGGTACGCGATCAACATCTATCGTTTGGCGCGAATCAAACCTGTGAAACAACTTAAAGTATTACTGTATATAGTTAACATTGCGCCCGCTTTCAGCCAGATCACAGAAAATAATGGTATAGATTCAACGAGATGCCTTTTATGAGACACAAATCAAATTATTACGGCAAATAACGGATAATTAACATCAGATTCGCACTCATAGACACACATAAGAAATATCAATAAATAATAATATCGTGAAAATCTAATGTTTTAATTAATATCCAGTCTTACAATTTTTTGCAGGGTTTTCATGTAATATAATTCCGGACTTATAACGTTAAGTGGTAATACTGAAAAAGGACAATAAAACGCCATGGACTCAACAAATCTAAATTCCAGCCATCATATAAACCAGCAAATCCGCCTGGAAGAAATCCGCTTATTATATGGCGGCACCCCCTTCTCCTATTCTGCATCAGTAGTCATTTCGCTGATCATCTATAACGTCTTACTCGGGCATGTTACATCCCAGCAGAATCTCGATATCTGGTTATATACCATACTCGGTGTAATGTTCGTCAGGAGTATCGACAGCTACCATTTTTCAAGACACAGCAAACAGCAACAACTTGCAAAAAGTTGGCGGGTACGTTTTTTTGTCGGCACCGGTGTCGCTGGATTTTGCTGGGGGTTCTTACCCTGGTTAGGCTATTCGGCAGAAATTGAGTACTTCAGTTTTATCCTGGTCTGCCTGGTCGGGGTGATCGCCGGTTCGCTATCCACCTTGTCCTACCGCTGGGAAACGCAGGCATTATTCCTGTTGCCCGCCAGCCTGTTGCTAATCTTGAGACTTCTCGTTGAAGATGAAAGCTTCTTTGATGCGACCTCTTTCGTACTTTTGGTTTTTATCTTTTTCTCATTGTCTGCCGGCAGAAAAATATTTAATAACACACAGCAGAACATCCGCCTGCGCCTCGAAGCTGACATCCGGGAACGTGCCATCGAACTGATGCATCAAAAACAGGCATTGCATCTACAGAACACACCACTGGCTATCATCGAATTTGATATCGATCTCAATATTCTCGAATGGAACAAAGCCGCCGAAAACATTTTTGGTTACACACGCGATGAAGCCATAAATGAAAATGTGATGCACCTGATACTGCTGCGCGACAATTCGATAGAGACCGAAAAGTTATGGGAGCAGTTACTTTCCTATCAAGCTATCGTCGGCGCATCCATGGAGAACAAAACCAAGTCTGGCGCTACTATCTTCTGCGAATGGTTTGTTACACCTCTGACAGGCGATAACAATGAAATCGTCGGCATCGCTGCCATGGCGCTTGATATCTCAGATAAAAAACAAAATGAACTCGCCATCCTGAAATCCAAAGAGGAAGCAGAGAAGGCCAACCAGGCAAAATCGGATTTTCTTTCCAGCATGTCTCACGAGTTAAGAACGCCTCTGAACGCGATCCTGGGCTTTACCCAGCTACTGACATATGAGAAAACACTAACTGAAAAGCAGCAATCTCATGTCAGTGAAATAAGCAACGCCGGAAATTTACTGCTAGAACTGGTAAACCAGATCCTGGATCTTGCACGCATAGAAAAAGGTCATTTGCAGCTATCCATGGAAAAAGTCGCCCTGGCAGGCTGTTTTAAAGAAGTCCTTGCCATGATCTCGCCACTGGCAGAAAAAAATAATCTCCGTCTCGACATCAACATTGAAACCAATGGTTATGTCATCGCAGACTTCACCCGACTGAAGCAGATCATGCTCAACCTGCTAAGCAACGCCATCAAATACAATGTAGAAAATGGCTCTATCACTTTAAAAGTTTTACAGAAGGAAAACAGTATCGTACGGATCTGCGTCATAGATACCGGTAAAGGCATCTCACAGGAAATGTTGCTGGAAATATTCCAGCCATTTAACCGTTTAAATGCTGCTTCCAGTATCGAAGGTACCGGTATCGGCTTATCCATCAGTAAACAACTGATCGAAATGATGAATGGCAGCATCGGTGTCAGCAGTACGCTCGACAAGGGCAGTGAATTCTGGATCGAGTTGACTGGCAATCTCAACATCACTACCGCTATAGAACATGAGAGCAGGACAGCACTGAACAACCATGCATTAGATACAGAGTCGATGTCGAATCAAAGCATACTGGTTGCTGAAGACAACCCGACAAATCAGACACTGATCCTGAGCCAACTGGAAGCATTGGGGTATACTGCTGACCTGGCTAAAAATGGCCAGGAAGCACTGAACAAGATGGTTAACACTGATTATCAGTTGCTGCTCACCGATTGCAATATGCCGTTAGTCGATGGTTACAAACTGGCCAGAACAATTCGCGATAGAGGCAATCAAAAACTACCTATCATCGCACTGACAGCAGATGCTTTTCCGGAGAAAAAAGCTAAATGTTTAAAAGCGGGCATGAATGATCAGATCACCAAACCGGTTGATCTGCAGACACTTAAAAACACGCTTGAAAAATATTTAAACCAGACTAAATAAGATAGAATAAAACCGTAACCACAACAACGATACACGGCGACCCATGTCAAAACCAACAGAAGAAGAATTAGAGTCCGCATTAAAAATGGCAGCACAGATGCGCGACAAAAAAATCGACCCTTTTTTTATCGCCAAATCACTGTTAAGCCATAACTACCGCATCAAATACCTGGAAGAGATCATGCATGCTGC
>JADFWF010000162.1 GCA_015222965.1 Pseudomonadota bacterium
GGCTTTCGTGCCGGCTGGATGGTGGTCAGTGGCGATAAAGCACATGCCACGGATTATATCGAAGGCATCGAATTACTGGCCTCTATGCGGCTCTGCTCTAATGTGCCGGGCCAGCACGCCATTCAGACAGCACTTGGCGGTTACCAGAGTATCAATGAATTGATCGTGCCGGGCGGGCGCCTGTATGAGCAGCGTGATCTTGCCTATGACATGTTAACATCGATACCGGGCATCAGTTGTGTCAAACCCAAAGGTGCGATGTATATATTCGCTAAAATGGATCAGAAGCGATATAACATTTCGGATGATGAAAAGATGGTGCTTGACCTGTTAACCCAGGAAAAAATTCTGATCGTACATGGCTCAGCGTTCAACTGGCCGGATACCGATCATTTCAGAATCGTGTTTTTACCGCAACTGGATGAGCTGACCAAAGCGATGAATGCCATCACGCACTTTTTCTCACACTACAAGCAATAATCTATGTCGGACGTACTGGCTGAGAATTTAAGCGAAGTTCAGCAAAAAATCCGGCAGTGTGCTGAAAGAGCCGGGCGTAACGTCGATGATATCTGTCTGGTTGCTGTTTCTAAAACACGTTCACTCGATGAAGTTAAAGCCGTCGTTTCGCTAGGGCAAAGTGCATTTGGTGAAAATACCATCCAGGATGCGATGAGCAAGATTCCGCACTTGAACAGCACATCGCTGGAATGGCATTTCATCGGTCATCTGCAGTCAAAAAAGGCTGGCAAAATTCCCGGTTATTTTCAGTGGATACATTCAGTAGACAGCATCAAACTTGCGCAGAAATTATCGAACGCGATGCTGAACAGTTCTAAAAATTCCCGACTTAATTGTTTGATACAGGTAAATGTCAGTGGAGAAGAAAGCAAATCAGGATTAGAACCTGCCGAGGTGAAACCTTTTTTGCAGGATGTATTGAGGCAGCAGTTTCCTTGTTTATTATGGCGTGGTCTTATGACCATCGGTGTGCAGGGAGACGAGCGGCAAACTCGTAATGCTTTCGCGCAATTGAGAGAGTTGCAGCAATCATGTAAAGCAGAGTTTGATCTGCCTGAATTCAATCAGCTTTCGATGGGTATGAGCGGTGATTACTGTCTGGCGATCGAAGAAGGTGCGACCCTGATCAGGGTAGGGACATCAATATTTGGTCAGCGCAATTAGAAACCTGTCTACTCCTGTACTACCAGTTTACTAGAACAGGCTGTCATCTTCCGTAGGAGCGCTTTGCTGAAGTGTGATGATAGTTGGGGTGCGACCCAAGATAAAGGCGGGCACGTAAACCGAAGTCTACGCGCCCTAGCAGCGCATGATTGCCGCTAATTCTTTGCGATGTCTGCTCAGTAAACTGCGCAGACAGCATGATTTAGCAATCACACTACATTCAGATTATCTAATCTCGTCGCCTGCATTTGTAAGCGGCGAAATCGTCATGCCAGGTTGTATTACCTTAAGCTTTGTCTGCCGTTTCAGGCGTAGTATTTGTCTGGTGCATTTTTATTCGCATGGCTTCTCTTCTTTCTTCTGCAGCTTTGCGATGTTGCTCCATCATTTTCACATTTAATGCACGGCGTTCTTCCATTTGTTTCATGAACTCGTCGTGTCTTTGCTGTACGTGTGCAGGCACATTATTATTGAAAGCAGCGGTGTTCTGTTTTCTGCGTTCCAGGAAATGTTGATAAGCTTCCTGTTGCTCTTTTTGTACCTGGAGGCGACGCTCTTCTATTTGCTTGTGCCAGCTTTCAGTATCAGTGATGGCTTGTTGGTCGTTGACCACGGTGTCTGCCTTCACTACAGGTGAAGCAGTGTTACCGCCAGCATTATTAGTAAGGTCAGCATTGCTGACAGTGTTACCAGTCCCGTTATCTTTATTCTCATTTGTTGTTGGCTCCGCAGCTAGAACTGTATTCGTGAAAACGAATGAAAGAACTAATGCTGTTAATCGAATTTGTGATTTTAAAATTTTCATTCTGTTTCCTTTTTTTGCTATGAATTAATCTGCTATGCGCTGGTGTTTCTAGAGGCAAAAAAACAGCAGAAATAGTGAATGCACTGGTAATGAATTATATTAGAATACTGTAATATAGTCAAATTAGAATATAGCGGTAGGCGGTGTGTTTTTCTTCAGGGAAGGGGCTTATCGGAGAAAATCGGTGGATAAAAAAAGGCGCATTCTAACGCACTGCTGTCCCACAGTTAGTAATCATAAAGCGAGCCTCATTTGAGGCTCGCTTTTTTTATGTCTTGGTGGATCAGGGTTA
>JADFWF010000018.1 GCA_015222965.1 Pseudomonadota bacterium
AAAGCTTCAGATATGGATTATGCTAAAGCGAAATCCGAGTTGATCGAAGCGGTCGCACAGATCGAAGCCTTGAAGAAGATCCGCAAGAAAAAATAAGCGCTAAATTGTAAATAATCAGCTTATGCCTAATTTAAGCTATAGTAAGGTCGAACTCGTATGAGCTCGGCCTTTTTATTTGCTGGCAAACTTAACTAACAATTACTTAGGGAATAAAGAATGAATCTGTCCGTCATTATATTAGCAGCAGGCGCTGGAACGCGTATGCGCTCATCAAAACCAAAGGTTTTACACGGGCTTGCGGGCATACCGATGGTCGAACATGTTTATAACACCAGCAAAACATTAGGTGCCAAACAGGTTCAGGTGGTCTACGGACATGGCGGCGATTTATTAAAGCAGCAATGCCAGCATTTTGATGTGGAGTGGGCGCTGCAGGCGGAGCAGCTTGGCACAGCGCACGCGGTGCAGCAGGCAAGCCCGAACATTAGTGGTGAGGATGTTGCGCTGATTTTGTATGGCGATGTCCCCTTAACAAAAGCGGAAACACTTGAGGCTCTGGTTAATAAAGTCAGTGCAAATAATGTTTCACTGCTGACCGTAGAGCTGGATGACCCTACAGGTTACGGCCGCATCGTTCGTGAAGATGGAAAAGTGATATCCATCGTAGAGCACAAAGATGCAACAGAGGATATAAAGGCAATAAAAGAAGTAAACACTGGGATACTTGCCGTTAATGCTTCTTATTTAAATGACTGCTTGAACAAGATAGATAACAATAATGTTCAGGGTGAATATTATTTAACAGACATCATTGCGCTGGCTGTGAATGACGGCAATGAAGTATTTACCACGCAGGTCGAGCATAGCTACGAAGTGGAGGGTATTAACGATAGAAAGCAGTTAGCACGATTAGAGAGAATTTTTCAGCGCGGTATTGCTGATAAATTATTGACCGATGGTATCGGTCTGGCTGATCCGGACAGATTAGATGTCCGTGGCGAATTAACCGTTGGCAGTGACAGTTTTATCGATGTTAACTGTGTGTTTGAAGGCAAAGTTACTCTGGGTGAGGGCGTGAGTATTGCCCCGGGTTGCGTGATAAAAAACAGCACGATTGCCAGTGACTGTATTATTAAGCCGTACTCTGTGATCGAAGATGCGACGATAGAAAAACAGACGGAAGTGGGGCCTTTCTCGCGCATTAGACCAGGTACCGTGCTAAGAGAAAATAGTCGTGTCGGTAATTTTGTAGAGATAAAAAATACCGAGCTGGGTATAAACAGTAAGGCGAGCCACTTGAGTTACCTGGGTGATAGTGAGATTGGTAAAAATGTAAATATTGGCGCTGGAACGATCACCTGCAATTATGATGGCGCTAATAAGTTTAAAACGGTTATCAAAGAGGGTGCTTTCATCGGTTCAGATACACAGCTTGTAGCACCGGTTACGGTTGGTAAAAACGCTACGATCGCCGCTGGAACAACGGTCACAAAAGATACGGATGATGATACTTTAACCTTAAGTCGCAGCCCACAAAAATCGATAAAAGGCTGGACGAGGCCTAAGAAAAAATGAATAAGTCTGTTTTTTACATCGGCAGTAATTTTGTATAAAACTTGAAAGAGGGTGAAAAATGCCCTATAGATGTGCATACGTGACGTAAAGTCAGAAACATCATAAATGTGTGGAAATAATTTTTTAACGATTACGAGGCATATTATGATGAGATACTTAAACCGCATTGTTTTCTTCATTTTAATTTCTTTTGCATTATCTAGTAGCGGCTACGCTATGGATGTAAGCAGCCAATCGAGTGGTGTTTTTAAGTTCCAGCAGAAGCTGGCGGCTAACGGCAATTCGCGTGCTCAATATAAACTAGGTACCATGTATGAAACTGGCACAGGTATAGAATTAGATATAAAGAAAGCAAAACACTGGTATGGTCTATCTGCAGCAGCAGGGGTAAAAGCGGCAACCGACAGAATGACCTACCTGACAATAAAAGAGCAAGGTTTCGACCAGGAAAAAAATTCAGCCTGGCTCAAGGAAGTTAAAAATGAAGCTGGCAGGAGTAATGGCGATTCCATGTTTCTGCTGGCACAGCTATATCGAGAAGGTTTAGGCGTAAACAAGGATTTAAATAAAGCTCTCGAAATCCTGGATCAGGTCAGTCTTTTAGGTGCGGCTGATGTTGATGATGAAATAGCAATGATTCAGGCAGAAGTCGAAGCCAATAATAAGGTAAAACAGTTAGCAAAAAGAAGAAATAAAGAAGAGGCTGCTCGCCTGGCACAGCAGGAAATACAGCAACAGGTTGACCAGCAGGCGAATAAAGAGCAACAGATAGCGCAACAGGACGCCACCGCAGAAGCCGAGCAGGCTGCAAAAATTCGAAGATATGAAAAAGCTATGATGCAGCTACAGCAGGAGCAACTGGAAATTGATAAACAGCAGGCATGGGCCACCGGTGGTGTTACCGCAACAGCGACTGTCGATGATGAATTTTAGCTAAAAGCGATAAAACAAAAGCTCTAATTGACCTCGTCTCAGAGTATATGAGATGAGGTTTTTTTATGCATATCTAAAAAAGCTAAATTAATTATAAAAAAAACGCAGTTAATGCACTAAAAATGTGCGCATTAAACGAGGCGCATCAATAAGCTATTGATTTCACTGTGTGTTAGTATAGCGGCAAATACTAATGCGCGGGCAATCAGATTGGATATATTGCCGCTATATCTCTAAAATTAGCCTCCCGCAAGTGATTGTTGCTATTGAGGTTTTGTGTCTTGGCCACCGTTATGAATTCATCAGAAAATTACTCCTTCCCAGAAAGAAGATCTATCGATAATCGCCAGATAGTGCTGCAGCACATCTGCTTACAATTGGCCTCTTTAGGCCATCGCTGTCAGTTAAGCTCTGATCGAAGTTATCTGTCAGTTGCTGATAGCCTGCTAAAGAATTATTCAGCTCAACGCCAACTACTGGCGGAGTACCGCTGCCCTGCGGATCAGCGCATTCAAAATTTTTTAAATGAATACCTGCAGCGTAATGGGGTTGATATCGATATTAAACTGCCGGGTGAAACATTTAATTTAAATGCGCAGGGCATCGCACGCGAATTATCTCTACCCTACGATAACAATACTTATAAATCAGACCTGGTCGAATCATACCGTTTGCTTCAGGGTGTCCTGCATAACCCAAAAAATGATCGCCGTACTACCTCTGGCGTATTTCATATCGTAGAGGGTGGGCTGCCAATCCCATCGGATAAAAAAGCAGTGCCGGTAAATGTCTATGCCAACCTGTTACAGGTAGCACTGGATCCGCCCACTGAATTGCTAGGCCTGCCGATTGCCAGTGAACACGATGAACCTGTTGATATGTGGGTTTCATTATTATTACGCCCTGTCGTGCGTCCAGAAGTTGAAGGCGTATTGCCAGAAAAAAGCCTCGAAACACGATTTTTCGCCCCAGGCACACTTGTTTCCAACCTGGACTTCGTCGAGTCTATCTTTGGTAATGGCGGTGACCCATTCCTGTCAGAAAATGATGCCGCGCTGGATATTGACCATTGGACCGGACACAGTGGCTGCGTAATTCTGGCGCCACATTTGACCAAGCTAAGTAAAAAGATTCTTGGTTTGCCTCACTACGATGATGCCACCGAGTCTCAGCGTGAAGATGGTATGTGCTGGAAAAAAGATGACGAACTCTATAATGACGGCAGCGCCTTTAAGATAGTTTGTCGTGATATGTCAGGCGTCATCGTTACTATTATTGCCGATAATTATTTTGGTTACAGTAAAAAAGAGATTAAATCACAGATCAGTTATTCAGCTAATTTGTTCGGTGGCGCAGAGGAAGAACATTCTGGTGGCGCTATCGCCTTCCCTCGGTTTAACCTGGGAAATTATTATCTGCCAAAAGTTGAAGATGAAATGACCGGGCATACTTTTAGCCGATTGTGCAAACAGCTGGATGGCGGTATCAGCATCAAGGCTGAAGGTTATGCGGTTGATAATGTTTTTGCAGATATAATCTATATTCCTGAGGATGCGCATATCGACATGCAGCAGCAGAGCATCAGCTGGAAAAAAGAAGGAAGCAGACAACAGATAAAATTACTGGTTAAACACACATATATCTACCCTAGTGGTTTTAAAGTGCACATGCAAAAACACCCGCAGGCACCTAGCTGGCGATTGATAGGTACATTGGGTGAAGGAACTTTTTGCCATAAACCAAGTACGGTGTCGGGTGGTGGCAAATCAGAGATTTCAAAATCAATTCAGGATTCAATGATCTCGGGGCCGGTTTTTGTCGGTGACTTTGAAGAGAATATGAACCTGGTAGAGAACATCATAAATTATGATTATTCAAAGCGCCGCAGCGATAGCGCGAAGAATGATGACCGCGGCGTTTTAAGCAAAGAACGAAGTCTTGGTTCGGTAATACGTTTGTTAACACCTTCCGCTGAAATCTATACCGATGAGTACAACCAGTGGTTAGAAAACATCCCGCAGCATATCCTGGCGCTGGTCTATATGATCAAGCGATTTTATAAGCCGCAGTGGGGTGAAAGCTGGCGTAGTCATTTTTCAGTAGATGAAGTAAATGGTTATCCTGGGCATGAATTAAAATATGACGGCCGTAAATTAGTAACCAGTTATTTACGTGTCGGTGTTCGCAGTGACGGTACCTGGCGAATTTATAAGTTGCGACAGGATTTCGTCGCGGCGACAAAAGTACAAACTGAAGACGATATCACTGCTTCGACCGTGGTACCGGCAAGTTACGTGGAAGGTGAGCTAAATAGCCGTTATAACAACCCTAGTGTCAAACTGGTAAAAAATTGCGAAAGCCGGTTATTCCAGCGTCCGGATGATGCGATCAATCGTGGTTTTGATACACAGACTGAATCAGATTTGGCCGAAGCGGATAACTTTATCTCAAATTTTGAACCATTAACTTCGGCTGATGCACGAGAGTTAGTGGAGGACGCGATTCATTTTCAGGATTATTCGCAACCGATGCAATCTTTAATCTGTGAAGCAGCGAGTGCTAACGGTGAATATTTTGTATCGTCAGCGCACCCTCGCATGGTTGATGGTGCGCCGAGTAAAAACGTTCGATATTTACAGAAGCGCCCCGACCTGGCGAATCCAAGAAATCTCTATCTCGCACGGACGGGTACACGATTATCGCGAGGCCTGGCATTAGACCAACCCGTTCACTTTCCGGTAAATGCGGTTTTACAGGGTCGACGTAATAACCCGGAAGATAAAAAAGCCGGCATTCGACCTTTAGCTGTTTATAACCCGATTCATTATCAGGAGTTGCCAGAGTTATTTATGGATCTGGTGTGTAGCTTAACGGGTAAGTCTCCATCTACTACAGGTGCGGGTACTGAGGGCGCACTTACCAAAGGGCCTTTTAACGCACTGTCGACAACGGCTGATTTGAACAATGCGTTAGTATCGTTCATTCTATGTGATTATGCAGGCTACTCTTCCGCTGCCGGTTATATCGGTGGGAGTCGACGGGTGGATCATGATATAAGTATGTTGATCCCGGAGATCTGGTGTCGCCTGCCTATTAAACAGCGTGACCCTAAATATTTGATCAAGAATGGCCACCTTGAAAAAATTGAAGATTTTGAGCACGAAGGAAAAACCGTGCACGCCAGTCGCCTGGGATATCGCATAACCGAAAAGTTTGTTCATGCATTTTTCGGTAAGGTTTTTGATAGCCCGACCATCGTTTTTGATGAGGAGATGCTGCGACCTGAAACACAGGGAATGGACGCTTACGTCGATGGCGTCAATAATATTGTTGAGGCACAGCAAAAGGTGGCGAAAGGTTATATCGAAGATGGTTCTATCGAAGACGCCTGCCCGCCGTTACAGGCGGTGTTGTATGTAATGGCGGAAGGTCAGTATAAAGGCAAAACCATCGATGACCCTGCGATACGAGAAATGTTTAGCCTGGAATACTTATTACAAAGTGACTGGTATAAAGAACGTTTAACGATAAAACAACAGCGTGATGCAGCGCTATGGCAGATGAAGCAAAACTATATCGAGCAGAAGATGGATGAGACCAATGAATCGGTTACAGATCTATGGGCAAGTCTGCAAGATCAGATGGAAAAAGCCGAGCAGATGCTGGAATGGGTTAACAGTGACAGTTATCTGGATCGCCTGCAAGGAACCTTGGGTGCGGACTGGATACACAAAGGCGCATAGAGACAAGGCGTGCCTTGTCTCTACATTTAATAGTTACACTATTCTCTAGGCGGCACTGCCAAAAGATTTATCTATAGCCCCTGATGGCACATCTAGTCCGGCCAGTCTGCAGCCCTCAGCGACGGGACCGCCAGGAATTATTTTATAGAGATATTTCATACCGCCTCGGGAATGAAATTTTTCATCCAGTGCATCTTTTATCTGGCGAAGGTTTGGAAAATCAACT
>JADFWF010000163.1 GCA_015222965.1 Pseudomonadota bacterium
AAGAAACCATGTTCCACGTGGAACACTCCCCAGTCCAGATATTGTCGACGCTGTGTCGGACTACCGGTTATCAATTTATAACTATCAGGATGAATAGCGAGGACCGGGAATTGTGCAGCAATATCAGAAACCCTCTTAATAGGCTGTTTATTTACCCGTATTTCAGATTTGTTTCGGCTACGACGGATACCTAAGGGAATCGTTAGATAATCGATGGTTTCGATATTTGCAACTAGTTGCAGGTAAGGACATTGCCTGAGTATAAGATCGGTGACATGTTGTGTTCGAAAAGAACGGATATGACTGAGGTAATAGATAGCTTCAAGAAGGCTTGTTTTACCAGAAGCATTATCACCCAGAATCAAATTGACCCCTTTAACAGGTGTTAATTCAATATTTTCGAGGTTACGGAAATTTTTTATCTGAAGCTGTTTTAAGTGCATAGATCAGTCATATGTTCAGCTATAACTGGCACATACTCACAAAGAGTAGACTTGGTTATTTTCAACTAGAGCCGCATGGGCATGATTACATATTTACAATCTGTCTGGTCAGGATAGGTAATCAGAAAACTGCTGTTAGAATCTCTTAGGGCAGCTTGAACCGTATCTGAGTTACAGACATTTAAGACATCGAGCATATAATTAACATTGAATCCAATTTCGATATCATCTCCATCATAAACCACTTCTAACTCAACATCGGCTTCTTCCTGATCTGGGTTTTGCGCCTGTAGCTTAATAAGGTTTTTTCCCAGGATTAGACGAATACCGCGATATTTTTCATTGGATAAGATAGACGCACGGATCAAAGCCTGACGAAGCTGGTCACGGTCAGCAATTATGATATTACCGCCATCGGCAGGCATTACCCGATTATAATCGGGAAAACGTCCATCGATTAATTTTGAAGTTAAACGTAATTCGCTAAATTCAACTTGAAGGTGATTACTGCCAAGCGTTATTTTTGCAGTTTCATCAGAATCACTTAATAAACGAACCAGCTCTAAAACGCCTTTTCTAGGCAGGATGACCTGCTTGATATCTGAAATATCAGCACTGGTCTCTTTCTCGCAGTAAGCCAGTCGATGACCATCAGTAGCAACAGCGCGAAGATTGTTAGAACTGACTTCCAGCATTAATCCGTTCAGATAATATCGAACATCCTGCTGTGCCATCGAGAAGGCTGTTTTATCGATAATATCTCTTAATGTTTTCTGTGTTATCTCAAATTCATAAACACTGTTTATCGCATCTAATGCAGGAAAATCATTTGCAGCCAGGGTGGCAAGTGAAAAACGGCTACGTCCTGATTGAACCAGTGCTTTGTTATCTTTTACTGTAAAACTGATATTGGCTTCGCTTGGTAATGATTTACAGATATCCAGTAATTTACGGGCAGGTACGGTAATTTCACCGGTTTCGTCGATAACCATGGCAATCTGACTAACAAGTTCAATTTCCAGATCTGTGGCAGTTAAGGTTAATAGATTATCACTTGCACGTAATAAAACATTAGACAGTGCAGGCATGGTTTGCCTTTTTTCCACTGCTCCTATGATTTGCTGAAGAGGATTTAGTAAAGTTTCCTTATCAATCTGAAATTTCATGACCTGACCTATATATTATATTAATCTTTTATATATATATTATTGTTATTATTAAGTATCACACTTATCTGTTGATAACTTTATTTTTAGTATATATATCAATAACTTACATAGTAATATACATACTTGTTAAAGGTAGAAAGCATGCGCTTTAACTGTCGATGAATTGTGGATAACTTTATATGTCTTTTTTATCGACAGTTTAATAAAGTTATTCACACATTTTATGCACAGCTTGTTCTTTTTCGTATAGTTTTCCTGGAAAAACCGTATCTTATACACTAATTACTCAATACGCGGATCATATTTTTATAATCTTCGTTGATCTTGTTGTCCGATTCCCTTAATTCAGCAATCTTTCTGCAACCATGTAAAACCGTCGTATGATCTCGACCACCAAAAGCAGCGCCTATTTCGGGAAGACTGTGATTAGTTAATTCTTTTGATAAGGCCATTGCCAGTTGTCTTGGTCTGGTGATAGAGCGACTGCGGCGGTTCGAATGCAGATCTGAGGTCCGTATCTTGTAATACTCTGCAACGGTCTTCTGGATATTATCGATAGTAATGGTGCGATCCTGCAGGGCGATGAGGTCCCGCAGGGCTTCTTTGGCAAATTCCAGCGTGATGGGTGAGCCTGTAAAATTAGCAGTCGCCAGCACACGGCGAAAAGCACCTTCGAGTTCACGTATATTGGAGCGGATACGTTTCGCGATGAAAAAAGCGACTTCATCGGGTAATTCAGCGTTAGCCTCTTCAGCTTTTTTATGAAGGATGGCAACCCTGGTCTCCAGTTCTGGTGGTTCGATACAGACAGGTAAACCCCAGCCAAAACGCGAACGTAAACGTTCTTCCAGGCCTTCTACTTCTTTTGGATAACGATCGCAGGTCAGGATAATCTGACTGCCGCCTTCCAGTAAGGCATTAAAGGTATGAAAAAATTCTTCCTGAGAACGCTCTTTGCCGGCAAAAAACTGGATATCATCGACCAGGATGGCATCGAGAGAGCGATAATGCTGTTTAAAAGCGTCGATTGAATTATGCTGTAATGCTTTTACCATGTGGCTGACAAAACGTTCTGAATGGATATAAGTAATACGAGCGTCAGGATTGTTTTTCAGCATCATATTACCCACTGCATGCATCAGATGGGTTTTACCTAAACCAACACCTCCATAGAAAAACAGAGGGTTATATGCGCTTCCGGGGTTTTCGGCGACCTGCTGCGAGGCTGCTTTTGCCAGCTGATTTGATTTTCCCTCGACATAATTATCGAAGGTAAATAAAGGGTTCAGATTGTTTTCGACATGACTTTTGCTGGGTTTAGCCTGAATGCTGTCGGTAAATGATTCGGTTTTCTGTACAGGTGCCTGCGTTACCGGTTTAGTAGAGGGCTTGTTCTGGCTACCGATCTCGATACTTAAAGAAACGCTCTGTAACGGGTCAAGCTCGGCGAGAATTGACTGAATTTTTTCCTGAAAATTGTTTTTTACCCAATCCTGAACGAAACGGTTAGGTGCCAGCAGTTTTATCTGGTTATTTTCTTCGATAACCTGCAGGGGCCGTACCCAGGTATTTAACTGCTGATTGCTGAGTTCCTGTTCTAATCGTTGTAAGCAATTCGACCACATTGTTTTGCTCACGCAGATTGACCTCTCACTGGCTGGGGAATCATTCCTGATTGAAAGAATGATTCGGGTTTTTAAGGGGGATTAATTCTATACCGGTTAGGCTGACTTATCCACAAGTGAGAGGAATATTTGTCCGGTAAAAAAGCCTGATATGGGGCTGAAGGGTAAAACAGGTCAAAAAATAACCACTATAGAAACAAGTAAAAAACTTTGCTTTTTTTGTTGATAAGCTTTGACTAACGGGCATTCTGTACGTAAAATGCGCGGTTCGCTGAAACATTGTTATTTAGGTTTTTTGTCATGAAAAGAACATTTCAACCAAGTTGTTTAAAACGCGCCAGAACTCATGGTTTTCGTGCTCGTAGCCGTACTGTCGGTGGTCGCAAGGTATTAAAAGCTCGTCGATCTAAAGGTCGTCATAGCTTAACTGTATAAATTTCAGTACTGAACAACGAATATTATAAAAAACTCCGGTGATAGCTCATCTGGCCATGGTTCAGATCTGGCTAGCCGGGGAAAGTCTCAGACCTGTTTGCCAAAACAGGCCAAATTGTTAAAAGCAGCTGATTTCAAGTTTGTTTTTGATAAAGCCGTTCGTTCCTCAGATCGTTATTTTACAGTTTTAGCACGGCCGAATACTCTAAAAAATGCCCGTGTAGGCATGGCGTTTACTAAAAAGAGAGTAAAATTGGCGGTCGCTCGAAATCGATTGAAGCGTATAACACGCGAAAGTTTTCGATTAACTCCTGATAAATACTTTGCTGATTATGTGGTCCTTGCAGGAACACATTGTGTGAAGGCTGAAAATCAGCAGTTATTTAAATCACTGGAAAAACACTGGCAGCAACTGAATAAAAAATGCGAAGAATCCTAATCCTTTTTATTCGTGGTTATCAGTATTTGCTCAGTCCTTTTATGGCACCGAGCTGTCGTTATACTCCTACCTGTTCAAATTACTCCATCGAAGCGATCCAGCGTTTTGGGTTTTTCCGGGGTTTAATTTTATCAGTGCGTCGAATTTTTAGCTGTCATCCCTGGCATCATGGTGGATACGATCCTGTACCCACATCTTTTACATTAAAAAAAATAAATAAAGAACAATAATTCTCTGGAATAAAGATCATTATGGGTAATCCACGCATACTATTATATTTCACCCTGTTTTTTATCATCTATATGATATGGGCGCAGTGGCAGATGGATTATGGCCCTAAACCTGAACCTGTCGTAGCAAGTAATAATAGTCAGGCCTTAGCCATCGATAATGGGGTTGATGATATCCCGCAAGCCGTCCCAATCAGCTCGCCTGATGGTACGATCGCAGAGAACAACACGGCTTCACCGGTAGCGAAGGCAGAAACTGCCACCAGTAGTGAGCGCATAAAGATTGTTACTGACGTCCTGGATATAGAGATCGATACAAAAGGTGGTGATATACGTCGTGCGGTGTTGCGTAACTATGCCGTCAGCGCCGATAATCCGGAAGATAAGCTGGTCTTTATGACCGACGCAGCCGTCAACTTTCATATCGCTCAATCGGGACTGGTCTCTGTAAACAAAGGCACTGCGCCATCACATAATGAGATATACCGCAGCGAAAAAAGTGTTTATCGCCTGGCAGAAGGCGTCGATACCATCGAAGTACCGCTCTACTGGGAAAGTGCTAATGGCGTAAAGGTTAAGAAAGTATTGACGTTTAGACGAAACGAGTATGTCATCGATGTTAACTACTTTGTTACTGCTGGTGACCAGGCGTGGAACGGTAGTGATTATATGCAGATAACCCGTTCACGCCCTGTCGATGATAGTAGTAATGCCTTCATACATACTTATACAGGTGGTGTCGTATATAACGATGAGATCAAATATGAGAAATATGATTTTGATGACATCGCAGAGAAAGATCTGAAATATCAGTTAAAAGATGGCTGGCTGGCGATGATCCAGCATTATTTCCTGGCATCGTGGATACCTGCATCTGAAAAGAGTGCGCTCTATTTCAGCCGTTATAACCGTAGTAATGATCATTACACCTTAGGTGCTCGTACCTCAGCGATTTCTATCGAAGCCGGACAGACCGGTGAAATCTCTTCACGTTTTGTCGTTGGGCCTAAACTGCAGAACGAGCTAGAAGCGATCGCCCCCGGCCTGGATCTGACGGTCGATTATGGTGTGTTGACCATTATTGCAAAGCCGTTGTTCTGGTTATTGGACTTCTTCCACGGCATCTTCGAGAATTGGGGCTGGGCGATCATCTTTTTGACCATCACCGTAAAAGCTATTTTCTACAAGCTGTCTGAGATGAGTTATAAGTCGATGGCGAAGATGCGCAAGGTGGCGCCGCGCATCCAGAAGATGAAAGAACAGTACGGAGATGATCGCCAGGCCATGAGCAAGGCGATGATGGAGATGTACAAACGGGAAAAGATAAATCCGATGGGTGGTTGTTTACCTATCCTGGTACAGATGCCGGTATTTATTTCTTTGTACTGGGTATTACTGGAAAGTGTAGAGATGCGCCATGCGCCGTTCATCCTCTGGCTGACTAACCTTACCGATAAAGACCCTTATTTCGTATTGCCGGTATTGATGGGTATCTCGATGTTTATCCAGCAGAAACTGAATCCGGCACCGGTCGATCCGATACAGCAGAAAGTATTCCAGATAATGCCGTTTGCATTTACCATCATGTTCGCTTTCTTCCCGTCAGGTCTGGTGCTTTACTGGGTAGTTAATAATGTCCTGTCGATCACGCAACAATATGTGATCACTAAGCGGATAGAGAACAGTTAATAATCCAGGCGATGTCCTTTTTTTAATCATTACTGTCAGATTGCTATAGTGATATGAATGACGATACCATCGCCGCGGTTGCAACACCATCAGGTCAGGGCGGCGTTGGCATCATCCGTGTTTCAGGTGCAAAAGCAGCCCTGGTCGCAGAAAAGGTCTCTGGTCTGTGCCCTGCACCGCGCTATGCACACTATGGTGTGTTTACCGACAAAGCTAAGATCATCATCGATAGTGGTCTCACCCTCTATTTTAAAAAACCTTTTTCTTTTACCGGCGAAGATGTCGTCGAATTTCATGCGCATGGCGGCCCCGTCGTGCTCGATATACTGTTAAAAGAAATTCTTAATCATGATGTACGCCCTGCCCGTGCCGGCGAGTTCAGCGAACGAGCCTTTCTTAATGACAAGATTGATCTGACACAGGCAGAAGCGATCGCCGACCTTATCGCTGCCGATAGTGAACAGGCTGCCCGCGCTGCAACGCGTTCCATGCAGGGTGAATTCTCCACGGTCATCAATCAGCTGGTCGAAGCATTGATCCATCTGCGTATACATGTCGAATCAGCTCTGGATTTTCCCGAAGAAGAGATCGATTTTCTGGCAGATAAGGCGATCGCCGAGAAATTAGAGCAAGTTCAGAAAAACCTGCAACAGGTTAAAAGATCGGCGCAGCAGGGCCGTTTGCTAAAAGAAGGTATGACGGTGGTCATCGCAGGGAGGCCGAATGCAGGAAAATCCAGCCTGCTGAATCAGCTGGCGGGCCAGGAAAGCGCCATCGTTACCGAAATAGCAGGAACGACGCGCGATATACTGCGTGAGCATATTCAGATAGATGGTTTGCCATTACATATAATCGATACAGCCGGTCTGCGTGAAAGCGAAGATGTCATCGAGCAGGAAGGTGTAAAGCGCGCAAAACAGATGATAAAGAGTGCGGATAAAATCCTGTTCGTTGTCGATATCGATGATAGAGAACCTCCGATGATAGCTGACCTTCCTGAGGGGATACCGATGACGGTCGTCTATAACAAGATTGATAAAAGCGATAAAGATAAAACACCGAAAAAGATCATCGAAAATGATAAGACGGAAATATATCTATCTGCAAAGAGCGGTGATGGCATGGATCTGTTAAAACAGCACCTGAAAACCAGTATGGGCTACCAGCAGAAAAACGAAGGGCAGTTCATCGCACGCCGTCGCCATCTCGATGCGATAGACGATGCCGAACAGCATCTGAAGATAGCGGCGGTTAATCTTCATGAATTGCAGGCAGGCGAATTACTCGCTGAAGAACTTCGTCTCGCACAGGATACCCTGTCATCGATAACGGGTGAGTTCAGTAGCGACGATCTGCTAGGAAGGATTTTTTCTGATTTTTGTATCGGAAAATAAAGAACATTTCTTAAAACTGTTCACCATAAAAACATTATAGACTTGATCAGGCGTTCCCTGGAATATACGATATTCACAGCAGTCCCGTTAGCAATCAGGGATAAGTATTGGCAGCCAACAATAATGGTAAAGGGATCGCTGTGACAGTAACCATAAATCAAGCGTTAAAAATACAAAATGACTGACTCATCGAAAACATCCGCTATCCTCCTCATCCATTGCCCGGATAAACCCGGCATCGTGGTCGCTATCACAGAGTTCATCCACAAGAACGACGGTAACATCTTATACCTGGACCAACACGTGGACACTGAACGCGGCGTATTTTTTATGCGTATAGAATGGGATCTGGGTAATTTTGTCATCCAGCGGGAGAAGATAGCCGAGTATTTTGAAACGCTGGTGGCATCACGTTATGAGATGGTCTCACAGCTGTCGTTTTCAGATACGAAACAACGTATGGCTTTGTTCGTATCGAAGATGTCACATTGTTTCTATGACCTGTTGGCACGATACGAATGCGGTGAGCTTAATGTAGAGATTCCGGTCATCGTCAGTAACCACCCTGACCTGCAGTTGGCTGCAGAGCGATTGGGCATCGAATATCATTGTATTTCAGTCAATAAAGAAAACAAGAAGCAGCAGGAAGAGAAACAGAAACTTTTACTGGCGGAGCACAATATCGACTTTATCGTACTCGCGCGCTACATGCAGGTACTGAGTGATGATTTCGTAAAAGACTACCCGCAACGTATCATCAATATCCACCACTCATTCTTGCCCGCCTTTCCGGGCGGCCGCCCCTACCATAGCGCTTATGAGCGCGGGGTAAAAATCATCGGTGCCACCAGTCATTATGTGACCGCCGATCTGGATGCCGGCCCCATCATCGAGCAGGATGTGGTGCATGTCAGCCATAAAGACTCGGTTGAAGACATGGTGCGAATTGGTAGAGACCTTGAAAAAATAGTTCTCGCCCGGGCGGTGCGCCATCATGTGCATCATGATCTATTAGTGTATGAAAACAGGACGGTGGTTTTTGAATAGCTTGTTAATAAAGAGTGCTGACGGTAAATCACGCTGCAGATGGTGCGATGCTGCCCCGGAATTTCTTCATTACCATGATACCGAATGGGGTTTTCCGGTAGGCGATGACCGCCGTTTGTTCGAGAAGTTGAGCCTGGAGAGTTTTCAGTCAGGATTAAGCTGGCGCACGATCCTCGCCAAACGTGAAAACTTTCGTAAGGCCTTTCATGATTTCGAAATCGACCGCATCGCGCGATTTACTCAGCGTGATATAGATCGTCTGCTTAAGGATGAAGGTATCGTCCGCCATCGCGGGAAGATCGAGTCTGTTATCAATAATGCACAGAGGGCTCAGGCGCTGGTGAAACAGGAAGGTTCGCTGGCTGCCTATATCTGGTGTTACGAACCGGAAGTGGAGCAACTGGCAGAACCGCAGACCGAATCGACTTCAGCCGCTTCGATCGCTCTGTCGAAAGATCTGAAGAAACGAGGCTGGAAATTTCTCGGGCCAACCACGGTGTATGCTTTTATGCAGGCGATGGGACTGATCAATGATCACGTCGAGGGATGTGTCAGCAGAACCGAGGTCGAGCGAGCCCGTAAAAAATTCAAGGTGCCGGTTTCCTGAAAGGCAATGTTCCGAAATAACTCGATGACTATGGACTGAAGCGCCAGAGGTTGTTTTCGTGGCTAAAGTCACACTTATCATTTCATTAAAGATAATTTTATTCTCGCAAAGACGCTAAGATCACAAAGTAAGGCAAACATCTCTTAAAGAGTTGCGTGTTTCAAAGCGTTAAGTTAAAAATGATCTCGCAAAGACGCTAAGTCGCAAAGTCCGCCAAGAAGAGAAAATATAGATTTTTCTTAGGTAGGTTTTTCTTTGCGTTCTTTGCG
>JADFWF010000019.1 GCA_015222965.1 Pseudomonadota bacterium
GTATTAGAAAATTTCATCGAATTTGGCGATTCAATGGTCTCTGTCACACAAGATGTCGCGATGGCTGAAATCATCAGAACAAAAGCGAATCGACATAGTGAATTTATATTAAGGAACATCTCATTCTCTCATTAATTATTATTATCTTGCTTTAAGTTATCAGGCAAGTCGTCAACTGGCAAGCTCTTAACATGCAGATCACGCTGCGGGAACGGTATCTCGATACCTTCTTCTCTAAAGGCTTTATCTATCGCGAAATTCAGATCACTAACTATGCTTAAGCGGCTGTCTACATTATGCAGGAATACTCGCAGTTCAAAATCCAAAGAACTATCGCCAAACCCTCTGAACAACACTACCGGTTTTGGCATATAACCGGTCTTAACAACGTCGTCATTTTCTTCCGCGATAGCCAATAAAACATCCCGCACTTTTTCTGTATCTGTACCATAGGCGACGCCGACGGGGAGAATGGCTCGCCCACTTTGACTTGATAGCACCCAGTTTGTTACCTGGCCTGAAATCAGCTCTGAGTTAGGCACGATAACATCGGAACGGTCAAAAGTCTGGATGACCGTGGAGCGTATCTGAATATCCTTAACCACACCTTCCGTGCCGCCAACCTCTATCCAGTCACCTTTACGGATAGGTCGCTCAAACAGGAGAATAAGACCGGAAACAAAGTTATTCACTATATTCTGCAAACCGAAACCAATACCAACAGATAAAGCACCGGCAATGATGGCTATATTGCCAAAATCAAAGCCCGCAGCGGACAAACCCGCCATTATCGCTATCAGGAACATGATGTAACCAATAATGGTTACCATCGCATCACGCGCACCCTGCCCCATGGTCGTCATCTTGAGCCAGTTATTTTCCAGTTGAGACCTGACCCAGCTGGACAGGATGACGACAGTTCCGAATATCAACAAGGCCCATAAAATACGGCTTGGCACGATACGGAAATCACCAATATCGAATCCATTGACGATGTAACCTTTCACGTTTTCTATGACACCGCCACTATAATCCCAGGCAGTTATAAACAGGAAGGCAAACGAACCCCATATGAGGATCGTCGCTAACAGCCTTATCCATATCAACCCGGGAACTTTTTCGCCTTTTTCGACACCCAGCGTCTCATGAACACGACGACACCATGGGTATGAGCCATCATCGATAGCATTAAACAGGTCTCTAAACACTTTTGCGATGCCGATAAAGGCCATGAAAACCACAAAGGACAGCAAGATGATTCGCCGGCTGCTAAAGGCAAGATTCCTGTAACCCAGCCATTCCGCTGCCAATGATGCGAGTACAGCGACAATGACCAGCATCGATATGTAACGCAGTTTAGGCAGCTTGGGTGAAGAGATAACGACTTGCAATGTCCATACGAGATTGACCACGAAAAATAGTGAGAAAATATTACGAGCCAGCATTAAATTAGATTCAACGATGCTTTGCGAGAATACGGTATAAAAAGCCAGGTAACCGATCAAACCTAACACGCTCAGTACTTTTAACCGTTTTGCCAGCGCTTCAGCGATATGCGGCGAAAGTGACAGAAACAGCTTTGCCGGCGGGTACGGAGATAATAGTAAACGTACTGCCGTCGTCACTATAAAAAATATAAGCAGGCCGACAAAAAATTCTGTAACGAATGGAATATCTGCAACTTCCAGTGTGATAATGACAGACGTTATCGCAGCGACAGCCGAACCTAACAGGTAAGGCGCCGAACAGGATAATGTCGTCAGCACAGCGCGTATTAAATTTTCAGAAAACTCATCCTGCCAGTGTCTTTTGCTCTCCAGCAACAAAAGCTTTCGACGAAGCCAGATGCCAAAAAATATTGAAATCAACACTGCTGCTACACTTAGGACAACATCCAGAATATCAATTTCATTAATACCCGATCGTTTAAATATAAATTCACCCGAGTCCTGCAATACTGCAACTGGGTTTTCAAGATAAGATAAAACCAGCGTCAGCATATGCGGACTTCTAGCCAGGTACTTTTGCTTGAAATATGATTTTTCCGCCTCGTTTATGTGACTGCTTACTTCTCCGCTACTGACCGCAAACAGGTTACATTTAGCCAGTGTTTTATCCAGCTCTGCTTTCTCTTTCTGATAAGCCACTCGCTTTTTAGTTACATCGGCATCTTCACCTTTAACTTTTTCACCCAGTCCATCCATGACTGTTTTCAGATCAAGCAAAGCTGTTTCGCTGTTTGAAACACATAAAGAAGCAGCGCTTTTCATCTTGATCGTCAGTTTTGTCCATGCAGCAAGATCTGAGCCGTCAAACTGACCCCGACTGATTTTTTTATTAACCTTTTTCAGTTGCGACGACATCTGCTCCATATCATCCATCTCATCAGCGACAGTAGAGCCTGATAGAGTGAAAGCAAAGAGCAGTAGAATTAATAGAGGGATTTTTTTCATCATAATCACGATACATTTAGTACATTTACAATTTTCGCAATTATACAACAACAACCGGCACCTTATATATCAGTATGCTCAGGGAGAAATCAGTGCATATCTGCCCAACCTACCTCCAGATTCAGTTCACGAAATTCGGAATATCACTCATTCCAATATGGAATAAGTTATACTTGAAGCGCCTGAAAGCTCTATTCTACGGGGATTTGTATGGATGTAATGAACAGTATGGCGGTGTTTCGCCGTGTCGTTGAAGCAAAGAATTTTTCTGCTGTGGCGCGTGAAACCAATATGTCACAGTCCACGGTCAGCAAACATATCGCTGCCCTGGAAGAGCGTCTGGGCACTAAATTACTCAACCGCAGCACCCGCTCACTCAAATTAACCGAGGCGGGCAAAGAGTATTACCATCACTGCATCCGTATCCTCAATGATTTTCAGGAAGCCGAAGCCAGTATCGGAAAAGGCAAGATAAAACCTACGGGGACATTGCGCATTTCGACCAGCGCCGCATTTGGCCGCACCTGCCTGCTGCCCTCTCTTGATGAATTTTTCAACGCCTACCCGGATATTAATATCGACCTGTTGTTCGATGATGATTACGTCGACCTGGTAAAACAGGGCATTGATCTTGCCATCCGTATTGGCCCGCTGGCAGATTCCACATTGATTGCCAGAAAAATTGGCACCAGCCCACGCGTGGTCGTTGCCAGCACAGATTACCTGGTTAAACATGGCCGGCCTAAAAAACCGACTGACCTAATCAAACATAACTGCCTGCTATACACTCTGCAAAAGTCACCGGACCTGTGGTATTTCAACAGTGCTCAGGAAGGTGATGAATCCGTCCGTGTCAGCGGCCGCTTAAAAGCCAGCAGCCCTGACGCTATATGTGACGCCACCATGGAAGGTCTGGGAATTTCAGTTTTATGTGAATGGTATGCACGAAAGCACATCAAGGAAGGTCGTTTAAAAGTAATCCTTCAGGATTATCACCCAACCGCCTACGACATCAATGCGGTTTATCCGGAACGTAAATTTGTACCACAGAAAGTAAAACGTATGATCGAGTTTCTCGCCAACAAAGTCGATAAGTAGCTTTTCTTTTTAATCGTTATACTGCTTACGGCCAGCAACGGACATACAAAACAAAGTCAAAAGATTTCACCGCAGAGGCGCGGAGACGCAGAGTTTATTTTGTTAACA
>JADFWF010000164.1 GCA_015222965.1 Pseudomonadota bacterium
CAGGCTGGCACAGAAAGCCCATGTTACCCGTCATGCCTCAATGGCTTGGCTAAGGTGAGGGCAAGTCAAAAGAAAAAGCAAAAACAAAACATGAACGTCCGCTCCTGACATAGAGGGAGAGCAGCCAATTAGGTTTAGTAAAACCTTCGAGGCTATCCAGGCCCCTGAACCAGCAACCTCGGCGGCGAGCCTTCATCGATCGAGCTGCGGATGATTGCACCGTATTCAATTTTAAGCCGGCTATAAACATCATCAAGTGACATTTTTAATATGTTGGCGGTTATCGCGCGTGCGACACCGGCGTGTGCCACGATCAATACGTGTTTACCTTGATGCTGCTCGATGATACTGAGGTACGCATCCCATACCCGCTCTGAAAAAGTATCCAGCGGTTCTGCGCCTTTGGGCCGGTTGTTTACCGGATCTTTATAAAAGTGATTTAATGCTTCACTGTCTTCGGCAAGGATATCGTCAGGTGTTTTGCCTTCCCATTCACCAAAACCAATCTCTTTTAAATTGTCTTCGACATTAATCGTAATCTGTAAATCGTCAGCCAGTTCCTGACTGAATTCAAGGCAGCGTTTTAACGGTGAAGAAACGATATGCTGCCATTGTGGTGTTTCCGGGACGGCGGCACGCATCTGTGACCAGCCTTTTTCTGTTAGTGGATCATCAACACTATAACCCCGGTATCGTTGGCCGCCAACGGGTTCGCCGTGCCTGATTACGTCGATAAAAGTGGTCAATTGAATATGCCACCCAGTGTCATCACTGCGAGCATGCCAATCCAGACGATAACAGCGCGCATGACTAAAGCCTGTGAGGCATAGATGCCTGCCAGTTCGGTTTTCATGTCCAGATTACGCATTGCACCGAGACCGGTAGAAACCAGTATTTCCATATTGCTTTGTGATAGGTCAGATGAATGGGCGCGATCTTTGTAAGCATGGTAGGCACCATCAAAGTTCCCGGTAAGTGCGTAACCGGCTGCCAGCATGCGTGCAGGAATCCAGGCCATGATCGCGTGAATGAAATCAGAGAATTCTGCCAGATCATCATATTCGATCTGTTTGCTAAGTTCAGATATCAACCGGTAAAGCATGCAGCCGAATGGGCCAAAGATCACAAACCAGAAAATAGTGGAAAAGATACGCTCATTGGCAACATACAGGATGGCTCGCGTTACATCGCTGGTCTGCTGGTCTGGTGAGGTGGAAGCGGCAGAGTCGGTGATGGTGCCAGCATAATGCAGCGCCTCATCATCATCGCCCAGGGTTCGTGCATGAATATAGGACTCGATGTCTGTGCTCAGGCAGGCAGGTCCCAGGCAGTAGATGAAAACAGTGATGCCGAAAATAAAAGCCGGTATGTTAAATAAGAAGTCATGTAACAGTATTTGAATACCGAGCAGCAGTAAAACGGGTAGAGCAAGAATTATAATAAATTGCAATGGTGGAACACGTTTTCCGGTAAATCGTTGAATGGCCTGAGCGTAAAATTCAAACCATGTCATGTCGCGCAAATCGTGCAGGTGACGAAATGTTCGATCGAGAAACAGACCAATGATGATGGAAATTAGTGCCATGCGTTAAATGCGGTAAGTAATTGTTATTGTTCTAATAATGTAACTATAGCTGGTTATGAATAAAATTGCTTATTCATCAGTGCTGAGACTGTTTTTTAGTTTGTCCCAGTCAAACCCGGTGCCGGGATCTTTTTTGCGTCCCGGGGAAATGTCACTATGGCCAGTGATATGTTCAGCAATGCCGGGGTAGCTTGTTTTTAAAGCGCTGACCAGGTGTGCAAGCTGCTGGTACTGGATGTCTTCAAAACTGTCGCTGTCTGTGCCTTCCAGTTCGATGCCGATGGAAAAATCGTTACAGTGTTCACGCCCCTGATAGTTTGACTGGCCGGCGTGCCAGGCACGCTCATGAAATGGTACAAACTGTACTATCTCACCGCTGCGCTTGATAAGAATATGAGATGAGACCTGCATCTCATGAATCTCTTCGAAGTAGGGATGTGTATTTTTATCGAGTTTATTTTGAAAAAACTGTTCGATTGAGTCGCCGCCATATTCACCCGGTGGCAGGCTGATCGAGTGCACCACGATTAGGTCGATTGCTGTGTTTACCGGGCGGGTGTCACTGTTTGGAGATGTGCATTGTTCGCACTTATCGAGTAGCCCGGTTTTTGTATTTATTTGCATGGGGTGATTATAGCTGTCGTTGGGGATGTTTTTTTGAGTTTTGGTGTTTGGGATTTACTGGGTGCATTTTGTTGGTTCTTGTGGTTCTCGTACGATGTGCTTGTTTGTAGGAGCGGATTTTATTCATTCCGCGATTTAGCTTGTTTTGATTGAGTTAGGGGTGGGTTGAGCAATAGTTACTGTTGGTGTTCAGTTAGGCATTGCGGTATTCGCAC
>JADFWF010000165.1 GCA_015222965.1 Pseudomonadota bacterium
GCCGCAGGCGTTGTTAACAAAATAAACTCTGCGTCTCCGCGCCTCTGCGGTGAAATCTTTTGACTTTGTTTTGTATGTCCGTTCCTGGCCGTAAACGGGCGTTCTGGCTGAAACAGGTTTTGAACAAAGATGTGCTAAAGTAAGGTTTTTATACATTGCCAGCGGTGTTATCTCATCGCGGATTACAAACCAAACCAGTACATGACAACCGAGCTAAATTCCAAGACCGCCAATGATGATTTTCAACAGATCATTAATCAGGCCGCAGATTCAGATGTATCACATATCTTAAATGATCTAAATGATGCTCAGCGCCAGGCTGTCACCGCACAGCCGGAGCACATGCTGGTGCTGGCCGGTGCGGGCAGCGGTAAAACCCGGGTGCTGGTGCACCGGATTGCCTGGCTCCACCAGGTAGAAGGCATCTCTCCGTATAATATCTTTGCCGTAACGTTTACCAATAAAGCCGCCGCCGAAATGCGCCAGCGTGTCGAAAATTTACAGGGCATGCCCGTTTCTGGAATGTGGGTAGGGACCTTTCATGGGCTGGCGCACCGCCTGCTGCGCAATCACTGGAAAGAGGCAAAATTGCCACAAAATTTTCAGATCCTTGATTCGGATGATCAGTACCGCCTGGTGCGCCGGGTTTTAAAAGCGCTTGAACTGGATGAGGCCAAGTGGCCGCCAAAACAGGCACAGGGTTTTATTAACTCACGAAAAGATGAAGGCAAGCGGCCTTCACATATAGATACCTCGCGCAACCCGATGTATGAACAGTTGGTCAGGATCTACACCGCCTACCAGGTGGCCTGTGAGCGTGCGGGTGTCATCGATTTTGCTGAGCTGTTATTGCGTACGCTCGAACTGATCCGTGACAATGACTCGATTCAGTCGCACTACCAGAAACGCTTTCAACATATCCTTGTCGATGAGTTTCAGGATACCAATACTATACAGTACGCGCTGATTCAATTACTGGCAGGTCAGAGTAATAAAGTATTTATTGTCGGCGATGATGACCAGGCGATCTACGGCTGGCGCGGAGCCCGCGTCGAAAACATCCAGCGTTTTCAAAAAGATTTTCCTTCACTCGATGTGATCAGGCTGGAACAGAACTACCGTTCGACCACTACCATATTGTCGGCAGCTAATGCACTTATTGATAATAATGCCGACCGCATGGGTAAAAAATTGTGGTCCAGCGGTGAAGATGGTGAGCCGATCATTTTTTATAACGCTTATGATGAGCGTGATGAAGCAAAGTTTGTTATCGACAAGATAAAACAGTTTGTCGATGCCGGCAACGCACGTGCGGATACTGCCATCTTATATCGTTCGAACGCCCAATCACGGATATTCGAGGAGCGTTTTGTCAGCGAAGGCATCCCTTACCGGGTGTATGGCGGTATGCGTTTCTTCGAACGTGCAGAGATCAGAAATGCGCTGGCCTATCTGAGGCTGATGGATAACAGCAATGATGATGCTTCTTTTGAGCGTGTAGTAAATACGCCGACGCGTGGCATCGGAGAACGAAGCGTCGAAAAGGTGCGTGAGGTAGCCAAACTTTCCGGCAGCCCTCTATGGCAGTCTGCCAAACAGATACTTGAAGAGAAAGGCCTGCCAGCTCGGGCAAGCAATGCCCTGCAGGGTTTTGTCGATCTGATCGAAGAGATGCGGGCGGCTACTAGCGATATGTCGCTGCACCAGCAGGTCGACCATGTGGTACACAATGTTGGCCTTATAGAATATTACGAGAAAGAAAAAACGGAGAAAGCACAGGCGCGTGTAGAGAACATCGAAGAATTGATTACCGCTGCTCGTGGATTTGATTACGACCAGTCAGAACTGGAAGTGCCGATGGATGAGCTGACCGCATTTTTAACCCATGCAGCACTAGAGGCTGGCGAAGGTCAGGCCGCTGAATGGGATGATTGTGTGCAGTTAATGACCATGCATAGTGCGAAAGGGCTTGAGTTTCCACTGGTCTTTATCGTTGGCATGGAAGAAGGCCTGTTTCCGAGTCAGCGATCGCTTGAGGAAGAAGGCAAGCTGGAAGAAGAGCGAAGGCTTTGTTACGTAGGTATAACCCGCGCCCGGGAGCAACTGGTTTTAAGCAGTGCAGAGCATCGACGGTTGTACGGCCAGGATCTATATCCATCCGCTTCACGTTTCATCAGCGAGATACCAGAGCATCTGGTAAATGAGATCAGGGGTAAGCATAATACCAGCCATACCGTCTCTGCATCGCAATACAAAACATCAAGTTATAAATCAAATGAGACAGTTAACGGTATATATGTCGGCCAGCGTGTAACACATAAAAAGTTTGGTGAAGGCATGGTGACGAACCTGGAAGGCAGCGGCAGCCATGCCAGGGTACAGGTCAATTTTGAATACGAAGGCAGTAAGTGGCTGGTGATGGCGTATGCCAATTTGTCGCCAGCATAAAAGGTAAAAACATTTAACCGCAGAGACACAGAGGGCGCGGAGGAAATCTTTATTAATACCAATTGTGCCGTAGGCACAACACAACGGTAAACCTCTGTGCTCTCTGTGTCTCTGTGGTGAATTATTGTTTCTAAATATTAGATAAGGTATCAGTATGAAACGTCGTGATTTTATTAAACAGGTTAGTGTCGGTGCAGTAGCAACAACAGCTGTTGCCGCGCCAGCGATCGTCAGCGCGAAGACAAAGATCAAATGGAAAATGGTTACTACCTGGCCGAAGAACTTCCCGGTATTAGGTACCGGCGCCAACCAGCTGGCAAAGTTGATCACCGAAATGAGTGATGGTCGTATAAAGGTCAAAGTTTATGGCGCAGGGGAATTAATTCCTGCATTTGAAGTGTTTGATGCGGTATCGCGAGGTACCGCTCAGTTAGGGCACGGCTCTGCTTATTACTGGAAGGGCAAGATAGAAGAAGCACAATTTTTTTCAACGGTGCCTTTTGGCATGAACTCGCAGGAGATGACTTCGTGGTTATATTATGGCGGTGGCATGGAGTTATGGCGTGAAACCTATGAGCCTTTTGGCATCATCCCGGCAGCGGCCGGTAATACTACGGTGCAGATGGCAGGCTGGTTCAATAAAGAAATTAATAGCACCAATGATCTTAAAGGTCTGAAGATGCGGATCCCGGGACTGGGCGGTGAGGTATTAAAACGCGCAGGCGGGACGCCGGTCAATCTGCCCGGAGGCGAGTTATTTACCTCGCTAAAAACTGGCGCTATAGATGCAACGGAATGGGTCGGCCCCTATAACGATCTGGCTTTCGGTCTGCATAAAGCAGCAAAATATTATTATTACCCGGGCTGGCATGAGCCGGGAACTACACTGGAAGCGATCATCAATAAAAAAGCATTTGAAGTGCTGCCAAAAGACCTAAAAGCGATCGTTGAAAACTGCTGCAAGATAGTCAATCAGAATATGTCGCTTGAATTCACCGCGAAGAATAACACTGCGCTGGATACATTAGTAAACAAACATAAGGTCGATGTTAGAAGACTGCCAGATGATGTATTGGAAAAACTGAAAGCATTATCGAATGATGTGGTGAATGAGCTGGCGGCTAAAAATAATGCGGCAAAGAAAATTCACGATTCTTATAACAGGTTTTATAAACAGGTATCTGCCTGGCATGAGATATCTGAAAAGATATATTATAACGTGCGTTAACTATATGCCGGTTGTCTCGCCTTGTGTCAGAAAATGCTGCCTGGATAAAAAGGATGTGTGTATCGGTTGCGGCAGAACGGTCGACGAAATTATTCGTTGGGGTGATGCGGATGATAAAGAAAAATGGGTTGTTTTAATGGCTTCTAAAAAAAGGAACGCAAACAGAAAAGCAAGCTGGGCTTAAGTAAGCGGTTCCCGTCCTAAATATTTATTTCCACTCCAGACAGTGCATCTTCTTCTGCCAGTGGTGTCGGCTCACATAAAATCAATCTGTCGTGGGTGATCCTGGAAACATCGATCAAATAATTTTTACTGTTGACCTGTCTTTCTATAGCAAGTTTTTTAAGCGCGGCCTTGTGCTCTTTGCTTAATATTATCTCTTTCTCTGGAGAGTCCTTGTCCTTGTCTTTGTCCTTATCTGTTTGTTGCTCTTCCTTAAGGTCGGGGTACAGCATAAAAAGGTCTGCCTGATTTGTTGTTCCGCATAAGGTCAGGTGTACCTGAGGTTTTTCGTTTAATAAGCCGGTTAGACCGTTCAGCTGCTCTTTGTTCACGTCGTCTAATTTGGCTTCGCCCGGTTTAAAATCCAGCGGGTCAAAATTGAGAGCGGTAGCCAGGTCAAAGGCTATATTGCCGCCAGCATAGATCAGACCGTAAGGCGTAAAGAATGTTATCAATGTAACTGTGGCGGCTTTTGAGGTCGCCTTTACGATGGCGTGCATTGGGTCAAAGTCTGGATTATTTATATCGCCGGTTATCGGGATATCCAGATGTATGCTGTCGTCTTTATCACGTAGTAATGTCAGTGTCTGGTTGAGCGGCATGCCAAATTCAGCATCCAGGTCCGCTGCGGCTTCTTTGCTCATCGGCTCTATGTGGAACTTGTAAAGGCTCAGTGATACATTGCTGTTGAGTATGCCATCAATAGCCAGCAACTCAAGTTTTGCATCCATCTGGCCGCTCTTGATTATATGGCCGATGGCTTTTTGTGTAGCAGGCGTTGCTGCTCTTAGATCAAACCCTTTTAGATCGCCATCGGCAGTAAATGAAACTTTTTCGTCAAAAGGTTTTACAGTGCCTTTGATATCGATGGAACTGTGGCGTAATGTTTTTGCATAGAGTTTAAAAGGGCTGTTAGATTTCGGTTTGGACGCATA
>JADFWF010000166.1 GCA_015222965.1 Pseudomonadota bacterium
AAACGGCCGGAATGATCGATGTGTGCGTGGCTTAATACCACCGCATCGATGGAAGCAGGATCAAATGGAAAGGCTTCCCGGTTACGTTCTTCGTCTTTTCGGCGCCCCTGTATCAAACCGCAATCGAGCAGTATTTTTCTACTGCCCACCGTAACCAGGTGGCAGGAACCCGTCACCTCACCGGTAGCACCCAGAAATTCAACTTCTATGGTCATATCACCTCAAGCTTCAAGTGCTCTATTCTATTTAGATTCTTCCAGCAAATGGGAATAATGTCTATAAAACCATTTCATGGCAAACGGTGGAATGATCGTAGTCAAAACGATGACGATAACGATAGCGGCATGCGTTTCATTATCAAAAATTCCACTGAAGCGGCCAAGTTCCGCAAAGATCAACCCGACTTCACCACGCGGCACCATCGACATACCTATCATCAGTCGTGAAGCCCAGTTTTCTCTAATAAAAAACGAACCGATCAATTTTCCAACAATGGCAGCAATCAATAATACAAAAGAAAAACCCCAGACATGGGATGATGTCCAGTCGATTTCTCGAAGGTTGATCGACAGGCCAACAACGACAAAAAAGATGGGCGTAAACAGGTTGATGATGGGTTTCATCTGCTGCTCGATCGTCTGAGAAAATTCTTCATCCTTATGTAATGACACTCCCAACGGCAGAAAAAATCGCCGGGATAAGGCAAGCCCCGCCGCAAAACCACCAAGCAGTTCCGGTGCACCGACCACATGCGCCAGCCATGCAAAAAACAATACCAGGGAAACGATGGTGGTTGGAATTAGCCCATGTATTTCACTGCTATCATGAACATGTCTAATGGCCAAAGACATAAGTTTTGCCAGCATCGGTGCCAGTATAAAAAAGGCGCTGACAAACACCAGTACCTTGGCGGCATTCACCCAGTTAACACCGCCACCGATGGAAAATTCGTACAACAGTGCCAGCAACATGACACCCAGTACATCATCGAGTACCGCCGCACCCAGAACAATCTGTCCCTGGTGAGAATTATTAAGTTTTAGATCGGTCAGTACGCGTACCGTTATGCCGATGCTGGTGGCAGTGAGCGTGCCGCCGATAAATAGTGCGACAAGCAATGGCTGTTCAAATATCCAGTAGGCGATCGAGAAACCAAAGACCAAAGGCGCGGCAAAACCTAAAATGGCAACGATGGTGGATTTGGTCCCGGAGCGGATCAGGCGTTTTATATCGGTACCCAGACCGACTTCAAACAGCAAAAGGATGACGCCGATCTCAGCCATCAGCTTTAACGCTTCTACCGGTTCGATCCAGCCGAACAGGCTCGGGCCTATGACGATGCCTGCAAACAGTTCGCCGATAACCGAAGGTGATTTAAGACGGACTGCGAGTTCGGCGAACAGGCGTGCGGCAAGTAAAATAATCAGCAGATACAGAAAAAAAGTATGGGCTTCCATTTCAGAAATGGTCCACCGCAGAGGCGCAGAGACGCAGAGAAATACTTCGATTTATTTGCCGTATATCAATCATCAAAAGCAATAGCAGATCTGTTTGAAATTATGGAAACAGCTTAACTCAAATAAAAGCCGGGGATATTATTTTTGACACGTTCTACGAAGCCTTTTTTTATCGTCATGCCATTATTAACGATACCCGTTTTTCGAACGATACTTTCAAGCTTCATAATATTCTCTTAATATCGTTATTTAAGTATCAGATCTATTCTTTGCACCGCTTCAGACAAAGTTTAAGCAATGGCGGTGACAGTAATGTTGTCACAATCACCATTAAAACGACGGCTGAAAACAGCGCATCATCCAGCACACCGAGACTCTTGCCCATTGCAGCAAAGATCAATCCTACTTCACCCCGCGGCATCATGCCCAGACCAATAGCCCAGCGATTTTTAACGCCAAATGCACCAAGGCCGGAGACTATCTTGCCAACGATAGCTGCCGCCAAAAGTCCCGCTGCAAGCATCATTATGTCTGGTTGCAGAAATGTTTCAAGTTTTACCTGGATTCCCATTAACACGAAGAATATAGGTACCATGATAACTTCTAGCGGCATAATCAGGTCTTTAATGGTGGTCGGATACTTACTTCCTCTGTCCCATTCCTCAAAATAAGTATCTTGCAGAATCAACCCGGCTGTAAAAGCGCCAATGATGGTTGCCAGCCCGGACAGGTTCGCCAACCACGCTAATATCATTACAAACAGATAGGAAACAAACATCTTTGCCTCAACCAGATCAAGATGACGAAATAGCCTGACGATCCATCGAACAAAAAACGGCCCTAGATTGATAGCAGCTACCAGGAACAGGGTAGCCATGACAACAATGATTGCGATATTGATCAGATCAACACTGCCAGTGACGACGATCCCGCTGACGATCGCAAGCATCAATAAACCAAGCACATCATCAAATACTGCAGCACCGAGGATAATTCGTGCCAGGTCAGTCTGTTCCATGTTCATTTCCTGCAGCACCATGGCACTGATGCCAACGCTGGTCGCCGCAAGAGTGGCACCCAGGAACAGGCTGGTATGAAACTCGACATCCTCGATCAGCAATGTCGATGCCAACCATCCCAAAAGGAAAGGCAATACTACGCCGATAATGGCGACACGACTGGAGTCCGGCCCAACCTTGCGCATCTCGCCAATACTGGTGTCGAGCCCGACCAGAAAAAGCAGAAAAATAACCCCGTAACGTGAAAACACATCGACAGTATGTGCCACCTGTAATATTTCATTGCCATGCGGGCCACGTAATATATCCAGAACAGGCAAGGCACACCGCTCACCAACAGCTTTGAGACAGGCCAGTTCAAGACTTTCTCCTTGAAGCAGGCTGCCCGTTACATCGAAGATTGCAGAGCCCTGGCGCAATACCATGATGAGATCAAATTGAAAGTAATAAGCGAGATTGCCCAGAACAATACCAACTAACAGTTCACCAAGAACAGAAGGCAGCCCCATTTTGCGCGCAGAGAAACGTCCCAGTAGTGCAATAAAAAGGATACCTGTTACGCCTAGTATTACAGGCGCAATAGGATCATTGTGCGAGGTATGAAAGATCACAGCAGCGGCGACGGAAGGCAACAGCAGCAAGCAAATAAAAAGATACCACTTGTGATGGTTTTGCATCATAACAATATATGCCGCTCTTTTTTCTCAGGTCAGGTTATTAAAAGTTTTTACTGCCTACTGATAACTGCAAACTAACGCTTCTCACTTCGGTCTTCATTCAACCGATCCTCGATCCGCTGCAAGGTATTTTCCATGGCCTCTATCCGCCTTTCGATATCCTTTAGTTCACTGATTTCCTCGAGCTCTTCCTCTTCGATCTCTATCTCGCCGCGTGAAACGAAATAGGCTGAAAAACTGGCGGTCAACAGCGAGAAGAAACCGACACCAAACAATATCACCACGGCGCCAAACACTTTGCCCGCAGCACTCTGCGGCACGGTATCACCGTACCCTACCGTTGCAACCGTCACCCATGCCCACCAGATGCCCTGCCAGACATTTTCGATGCTCGGATCGATACCGGCGATAAGCAAACCAGATAAAAGGGTAAACGCCAGCGCTACCAGTAAAACCGAGCCCAGGTAATTGCGCGCCAGCACCTTACGCACGGTAGCCGTAAGATTAAGCAGCAGCGGAAAAATAAGTAGCAATCTAAGTGAGCGCAATATAGCAGCATAGGTGCCGCCGCCCCACAGCAAGGGCACACCCATGCTAATAATAAGCAGGTTCATCCAGTTGCTGCGCAGATAGCGGATCTTGTTCTCCACAAGGCTGGTAAGCAGTACCGTTTCAAACATAAAAAACAGCCATACGGCCCAATCGGTGACCCGGTCAAACAGTGCAGAATAAATACCTTTTTCTCTCAGATACCACTCGATCAGTATCCAGATAGCCAGCAGGATCATTGGCAATTCAAAGCGCCTGGCCCAGCGCTGTGCTAGCAGATTTTCGTCAGCGGCGACGCCGGACAGACCGATTATAAAATGGAAGCTATGGTTAAACATAACAGGGCTGCAACTCAGCAGATACGCGGCAAAGGATCATCTTCAAGTTCCTCGAGTATACGCTCACCACCGATATCGGTTTCCATTAAAACATAGCCAATGCTGGAATCTATAGTTCCGATGATGGCCGCACCTTTGCCTTCTTCGAGGTTCTGCCATGTCTCCAGCAATGCCTGTGCTTCAGCCGGATCAATAACTGCAACTGCACGGCCCTCGCAGGCGAGGTACATAGGATCATAACCGAGCATGTCACATACGGATTGCACCGGATCACGAACCGGGAGGTTTCCCTCTGACAGGCGAACACCAAAACCGGTGGCGCGCAATAGTTCAGAGCAAACGGTAGCGATACCGCCGCGTGTTGGATCACGCATGAAGCGCAGACCTTTATGATTCATCGCGGCGGTCGTCAGGTTTAATACGCTGGCAGCATCAGACTGGATGTCACCCCGCAGGCCAAACTCTTCACGCGCCAGCATCACCGCAATACCATGATCACCGACCGGCCCGCTGACGATGATGGCATCACCATGTTTGATATTTTTCATCGACATGACATGGCCCTGGCGAATACCGACACCGGTGGTCGCCAGGTACAGCCCTCCGCCCTCACCGCGGCGCAAAACTTTCGTGTCCCCACAGACTACCTTGACCCCGATCTCAGCCGCCGTTTCGGCCAGCGTTTTTATGATACGTTCCAGGGTGGCGATCTCCAGACCTTCTTCGATGAACGCATTCAGGCTTAAGTATTTTGGGATGGCACCCGCGACAGCAAGATCATTGGTCGTACCATGGACAGCGAGTGAACCTATATTGCCACCGGGAAATTCTAATGGCTGCACGGTAAAACCGTCAGTGGTAAACAAGACTTCACCTTCAAGCTCTATAGGAACCGCATCAGCCTGCACGTCAAGATCGGGATTGGCGAGATGGCGGGCAAAAATCTCTTCGATGAGTTCGCGCATGTAACGGCCGCCATTGCCGTGTGCCAGTGAAATGTGTGTGTCCTGCATTATTGATATTCCTGTTTATTATTTTTTAACATTATTCACTATTCATTGTTCACTGCTTCTAAAACCGTATTCCATAACTTGCCCGAAACTGATACCTGCATCATTGACCGGTATCAACTCAGACAGACAAACTTCAAAACCATCAGCCGATAATAATGCGATGGCCTTTTCTGTTAAGACGCGATTTTGAAACGCCCCGCCGGAAAAACTCACGATGTTCACACCATGTTTTTCGCGAATATGTTTTGCCTGTTGCAATATGCAGCGCGCTAATGAATTATGAAACAGGGTAGCACGTGTTTTAACACTTAAAGTAGAATCTGACATAGTATGAATCAATGGCTTCCAATTTATTATCAGTAAGTTATCAGCACTTTCTAATTTAAGCTTTACATAATAATCTGTTTTTTCTTCACTGTTTTCTGATAGCGCTTCAAGCTCCATCGGTCCCTGCCCTTCAAAACTGGCATTAGTGCGCACGCCGGTGAGCGCCGCTGCCGCATCAAATAAACGCCCGACCGATGTTGTTTGCGGCGCGTTGATTTTTTGCTGCCATGCCTGTTTTAACATCGAAAGCTGCACCGGATCTTTTTCCGGAATCTCATCGTAATCAAACCCTGCTTCCCAGCATACTGCCGCGGCACTTCGCCAGGGCTGTCTTCCCGCTTTATCACCGCCGGGCAGATTAAATGATTTCATACTAACGATGCGTTGCCATGCACCCGGTTTGCCGAGAAAAGTTTCGCCGCCCCAGAGTGTGGCATCTTCCCCATAACCAACCCCGTCCCATGAAAACACGATTACGGGCTGGTCAGTCCGGCATTCAAAATAGGCGGCTGAAGCATGCGCATGATGATGAAACACACTTTGCACAGGCAGATCCTGTTTATTCGCCCAACGCGTTGTCGTATACCCGGGATGTGCATCACATACGATACTCTCTGCTTTAACACCATAAAGTCTCTGCAGATCACTGATCGTATTTTCAAATACTTCAAGTGCGCGCACAGAATCCATCTCGCCGATATGCGGAGAAATAATAGCCCGACTGCCCCATGCCAGCGAGATAACATTCTTCATATGCGCACCCACTGCAAGTACCGGCTGCGCCAATTCGAAAGGCAAGATCAGCTCTATCGGAGCAGAGCCGCGACCCGTCCGTATCGGTCTGGGCTTGCCTGCGATGGTCCTGTAAACAGGATCGTCCGCAGGTCGCTCGATAGGTCGGTCATGATGCAGGCAGGCATCAGCCACATGGCCGAGACGTTTTTCAACTTCCTCATTATCTATCAACACTGGCTCACCACTGATGTTCGCCGAGGTAGCAACCAGTGGGCCAGCAAATTCATTCAGCAATAGATGATGCAATGGGCTGTATGGCAGCATCATGCCGACCTCGTTTAAGCCGGGAGAGATCTGAGTGCATAACTGATCTGTTTGATTTTTCTTGATTTTATTTTTCTTGGCCAACAGGATCGGTCGCGCCGGTTGCAACAAAAAATGTCTGTCATCATCACTTAACTTTAATGACTTTTCTGCGTACTCAAAAGGATTGTCTATCGGCGCAGGAAAGATGACGGCAAGCGGTTTATGCGGTCGCGGTTTATTTTTTCGTAACCGTGACACCGCCGCTTCGCTGCCAGCATCACACATCAGGTGATAACCACCGATACCTTTGACCGCTACAATTTTACCCTGACGTAAAACATCAACTGCATCGCTTAATGCATCATTATTTTTACTGGTACTGGAATCCTGTTTAAAACTGAGCGAAGGCCCGCATACCGGGCACGCTATCGGCTCTGCATGAAACCGCCGATCATTCGGGTCTTCGTATTCAGCACGGCATGAAGCACACAATTCAAAATCAGCCATCGTAGTATTGGGCCGGTCATAAGGCAGGCTTTTGATCAATGTGTAACGTGGGCCACATTGTGTGCAGTTGATAAACGGGTAACGGTAGCGTCGATCGGATGGATCATTTAGTTCAGCGAGACAGTCATCACACAGAAAAAGGTCTGCAGGCACACTGATGCGTGTTTCACCATGGCTATCACTTTGTAGAATGCTGAAGGTCTCGAACTCAGCAAAATCTGCCAGGGCATCTGATTCGAGTTTTGGTTTTGCCAGAGGCGGATTTTTGTCAAAGATATCGCTTAAGAAATTTTCCAGATTTTCAGGCTGGCCCTGAACATGTATCTCAACAATACCGACACAGTTTTTAACCCAACCGGTTAACTCATGTTCGTGGGCAAGTCGATAAATGAAGGGCCGGAAACCGACGCCTTGCACCTGGCCGGATAAAATAATTTTCCTGGCAGATAGCTCCGCATCTGTGTTATATCTTGAAGTGTCCTGAATCATTGAACGCCTGGTTAAACCTGTTATGGTCTGGCATCGCGGAACAAGATTCCGCTCCTACGGAAGTACGCACCTGTAGGAGCGGACCATTTAATATGCACGGGTTCCGCGATTGCCTGCATACAGGTGCCCACCATGAATTAACCAACCACTTTCTGTTTGGTATTCGCCGCTTCGCGCATACCACCCGCCCACCAGATGCGGCAGGCGCCCTCATCTGAAACCATGCACGGACCGATAGGATTTCTTGGTATACATGCTTTGCCAAAAAGCTTGCACTCATTAGGATAGATTTTACCAAGTACCACCTGCGCGCAATCGCAGCCCGGCGGCATCTGCCCTGCACGTTTACGCGCATCATCAGCGTAAGATGGAAACAGTTTTCTGGCATCGTGTTTACTGTAAGCTTTTTCCAGCATGTAACCGGACTGCGGAATAATACCTACGCCGCGCCAGTTCGCATCATAGACAATCATCGCCTTGTTGAGATGTGCCTGTGCAGATTTATTACCGCCAGGTTTAACCAGTGACTGATAACAATTATCCAGAAAATAACGCTCATCATTTAACTGACGCAGTGTTGAATACATGGCGGCCAACAAACTCTCTGGTTGAAAACCGGCTACCGCCGCAGGAATGTTGTGTTTATCAACAACAAAATTCCACTCTTCAGGACCCATCACTGTTGAGACATGACCCGGTGCGATCAATGCATCAAATCCGGGCTCACCGGATTCCAGCAACATCGCCACGGCTGGCCAGGTCAATCGGCCAGATAATAAAACTGATAAGTTATCCGGTACACCTTCTACCATCATGGCAGCAACGGGGGCTGTGGTGGTTTCAAAACCGGCGGCAAAAAACACCACGGCTTTATCGGGGTTATCTATAGCGATACTCACCGCTTCAGTGGGCGATGCGATAGGACGGATATCCGCACCCTGTGCTTTAGCCTGTTCCAGTGTGCGCGCTTTGACTTTTGGCACGTTGACCGGTACCCGCAGCATGTCACCAAAAGCGACAAGAATAATATCTTCATTCAATGCCAGTTGTATGGCTTCAAAGATATCTTCTTCAGGACAGATACATACCGGACAGCCGGGGCCGGGCACCAGCTCGATATAACCAGGCAATGCTTTGCGCAGACCCGCCATTGTGATCGACCGCTCATGGCCACCGCAGACATTCATGATTTTTACCTTATCTTTTCGATGCGGTAAAGCGTGAATGCGTTCAAGCCATTGTTTTGCAGTTGTTGCCATTATTAAACTTTTATCTCTTCATGCTCGTGATGGTGATGATGCTCATGACCATCGTGTCCATGTCCGGCAGCTACCGGATGTTGTTCGACATATGTTCTACGAATTTCTACCTGCTGATTAATCCAGTCAATCCACTGAGGCATACCCGACTTGTCTTTCGAAGAGAGTTCCATCACCGGTGCAGTACTGGCGATATCACGCAAATAGCCTTTTGCTCTTTCAGGTTTGAAGTCATCGAGTATCGGCAACAGATCACTCTTACTGATTAAAACCAGGTCAGAGGTGCGGAACATAACAGGGTATTTCGCCGGTTTGTCATCACCTTCCGGTACTGAGAGCAAAATAACGTTCAGGTGGTGCCCGAGGTCAAAACTTGCCGGACAGACCAGGTTGCCGACATTTTCGATGAACACGATATCAAACTCTGAAAGATCGAGATTATGCAATGCCTGGTGGATCATATGCGCATCTAAATGACAGGCACTGCCGGTTGCGATCTGGATAGCCTTAACGCCATGCTTACGAATGCGCTCGGCATCATTCTCGGTTTCGAGGTCACCTTCGATCACCGCTATCTTGATATCTTCGTCGAGCAGCTGAATGGTTGCTTCGAGTAGTGCCGTTTTGCCAGCACCGGGAGATGACATCAAATTAATCGCCAGAACATTGTGTTGATCAAAATGGTCACGGTTATGTTTGGCGGTGTGATCATTTTCATGTAACAGGCTGTGAAGAACAGTAACGGCTTCTTTACCGCTTTCTGTTTTGTGAAGTTTACCGCCAGGACGGATCAGGCCCTCGTTGCCGTGGGTTATGTTGCATCCGCATGTATCGCACATGGTGTATTCTCCAAATAACTTTATTTATATTAAATCGGGCAATGAATAATGAAAAATGAATAGTGAATAATTAAAAACAAAGTCAAAAACACTTCGAATCGATCCAGCTCTATTATTCATTGCAACAGCTTTGCTGTTGCTAACTCTACACTCATCAACATCATCTCATCACCACTCACCAATGTCGTCCGCCAGTCACCGCATTGTTTACAGATCAATTTGTTTGGCAACGCGTCCGACTCACTGCCGCATTGCGTACACTTCACTCGCACCGGCAGATACTCGATTATGAGCTCCGCATTTTCTGCAATCGTTCCTGCACTGGCGATAGGGTAAGCGTTTTTTAATAACTGTGCTTCGACGCCCGACAACGGTCCCATCGCAATAACGATAGAAGTTACACTCTGCGCCTTACGTTCTGATGCAATGTTTTCGACCTGATCCATTAACGACTGACAGACAGCAAGCTCGTGCATCGACTTTATCTCGCGTCGCCAGGCTCGCCCGCCAGCATCTCATCATACAGCTCCCACGCAGTCTGCGCTTCCTGTTGAGAAATTTTCTGAATGGCATAACCGACATGCACGACGATAAAATCATCCACCTCGAGTTTGTCTTCCTGCATCATGAACAGACTGACATCACGCGTGACACCTTTAGCCTCACAGTGTGCCGTGAAGCCATCGATGGATTTGATTTGCATGGGGATACCTAGACACATAGAACGATCCAAAAAGAGGTTAGTTTCATCACATCTATTGTAACTTTAGAAAAACCTTCAGCAATTTGACATATGTCAATAAGACTAGCACCATACACTGATAAAAAGTTACATACAAACTATCAGGAAAACTCGATGAGCCGTGATGAAACTTTGATCCTCGGGATTGGCAACACCTTGCTTACAGATGAAGGTGCGGGCATCCACGCGCTCAACCACCTTCAATCACAATATCCTGATATACCAAACTTGAACTTCATCGATGGCGGCACACTGAGCTTCACCCTCGCCGTATGGATCGAAGACTGCACCAACCTTATCGTTTTTGATGCCACTGAACTGCATCAACCCCCGGGCACCGTTAATGTTTTTGTCGGTGCTGAAATGGATAACTTTCTTGGCACCACCAAACGCAGCGCACATGAGGTCGGCCTGATCGATTTAATGGATATCGCACGCCTTACCGAACACCTTCCTGAACAACGTGCACTGATCGGCATCCAGCCAGACAAAATGGTCTGGGGTATGAAACCTACTGCTGCCGTTCAAAACGCATTGGATGAAGCCGTTACTGAAGCCGTAAAATTAATACAACAATGGCAAAAAGTTAATACAGATCAAGAAGTTTCAACTACTTAAGAATACAGTTGTAAATGAAGGTGAGGATTTAAAACTTACAATTTATATGATGGGGGGGAAGGTACAGTGAAACGCACAATACTAATTCCAATCGATGGCTCTGAATCTGCAGAAGAGACCATTCTTTATGCGCGGTCGATGTGTCCCAAGTCTGAGACGCAGATTGTTCTTCTACATGTAACACCTGCTGTTAATACGGTGAACGCCTCGATGGATAACATTCCAAATGTAAAAGCCATCTATGATGCCTTGTTGAGTGAAGACTGGGCAGTCGAAACGGAAGTGCGCATGGGTGACCCGGTTTTCGAAACATTAAAGATGGCGATACTGTTGCCAGCCACCATGATACTTATGTCTACACACGGCCGTTCAGGCATCGAGCGTATACGTGATGGCAGTGTAACTGAACAGGTATTGAAACAATCGCCCTGCCCGGTTTTCATCCTGCACAGTACACGGCCAGAACCGGCAGACAACCGCACCGAAAAATTATTCAAACGCATACTGGTGCCACTTGATGGTACCGAGGCATCCTCAGCGATACTTGAATGTGTCGAGCGCTTTGCAAAAATGCATGACTCCGAAGTTGTACTGTTTCATGACGAGATGGAGACCGCCGAATTCGATGACAAAAAAGCGGCTATCAAAGCAGCATTGCAGGACCAGAGCGTCGCACTGGCGAACACCGGTTTAAAAGTCTCGCTGGACATGACCACTTATAAGAGGCCGATACGCGAGATTCTGGACAGGATCGATGATATGAATATCGACCTGGTCTCCATGGCAACGCATGGTGACCGTGGTGAGAAACGTGCACTGGACGAATCTGTTACTGCTGAGATTATTCGGCATTCGAGCTGCCCTCTGTTAGTGTGGTCAGCAGAGCCGCAGTGCCCGGTACTTACTTAATGAGAGATAGCTATGTCTGAAACAACTCCGCATCAACCAGATGCCGTCAAGTTTAACATTCAGATTGGTGACACACTGACACACAATGTTAAACCGTTGTTGCACGAGATAAAACATGCGCTCGACAAACTGATAGAAACAGGCAAGTCGACCATCATTGATCTGCGCAGCATCCCGCTTGCACCCGGTGAAGAAGAGAAGATATTAAATACACTGGGTCAGGGTGAAGTTCAGGCACAACTCAACGCACTGGGTCTGAGCGAGATCACCGAAACACAGTACGCCGGCGTGTGGATAGTTACCCACTACAATGATGAGCAGCATGTCATCAGCCGTTTTATCGAAGTTACAACTATGCCAGAGATCCTCTGCTCACAGACAGAGGATGTAATGGAAGCCTACAGCCGTCTAACTTTAGATTTGGCAGATACATAAAAACTAACGTCTCACCGTCGGAGAAAACAAGAATGACAAACAACAAAGATAAAACTCTAGGCGAAACATTACGCAGTCAGGGAATCTCACGTCGTAGTTTTCTTAAATACTGTGCAGCGACCGCATCGATGATGGCACTGTCACCTGCGATGATTCCGAAGATCGCCCATGCATTAGAAAGTGCGAGAAGGCCTTCCGTTATCTGGTTATCTTTTCAGGAATGTACCGGTTGTACTGAGTCACTGACACGCGCACACACCGCTACCATCGAAAGTTTGATATTCGATGCAATTTCTCTGGACTACCACCACACACTGCAGGCCGCCTCCGGACATGCGGCGGAAGAGGCGCGTGAAGCCGCGATGAAAGAAAACTTCGGCAAATACCTGCTGGTCGTCGATGGCTCCATCCCTATGGACAACCCCGGTTATTCAACCATTGCCGGCATCAGTAATTATGATATGTTGATGGAGAGTGCAAAAGGTGCCGCAGCGATAATCGCCGTTGGAACCTGTGCGACCTATGGTGGTATTCCACATGCGAATCCAAATCCGACAGGCGCCGTTTCTGTTGGTGATCTGATCAAAGATAAACCGATTATTAATGTACCTGGCTGTCCGCCTATCCCTGTGGTTATCACTGGTGTGCTTACCCATTTCCTGACTTTTGGAACGATCCCTGAGCTGGACCACATCGGTCGTCCAAAAGTGTTTTACGGGCAGAGCATCCACGACCGTTGTTACCGTCGTCCTTTCTATGACAAGGGGCTGTTCGCCGAGACATTTGATGATGAAGGCGCGAAAAAAGGCTGGTGTCTATATAAGCTTGGCTGCAAAGGGCCAACCACCTACAACGCCTGCGCCACCACCAAATGGAATGATGGCACCAGTTGGCCGATCGAAGCGGGCCACCCCTGCCTCGGTTGTTCCGAGCCTGATTTCTGGGATGGCGGCGGTTTCTACAAATCGCTGTCGATGCCAACTGAAAACATTGCACAGACAGCTGTCTATGCCGCCGCCGGTGCTGTCGCCGCAGGCGTTGCTCTGGGCGCGATGAACAAGAGCAAAAAGAACAGCGCTGCTAAAGCACATAACAAGACAACAATTGATGACCTGGAAAAATAAACTGCCAGTGAACAGTAACGTAATGATGAGGACTGAGTAATGAATGAAATAGAGTTCCTGAGCTGGGTACGCGGTCAGGGTTTTCAGATCGCCGTAATTATTTTTATCGCTGGCGTTATTATCCGCTTTGCTGAAATTTTATTGTTAGGTCGTAAAGCTAACATCGCTGAAGCCAAAGGTTCAGAGATGAGCGGCGGCATGCGCACCATCGTTTCAAGATCGTTCCCGGATAAAAACACTTTTCAACGTTCTACGTTTACCGTTGTCGCCGGTTACATCTTTCACATAGGACTGTTCGTAACGATATTTTTGTTCGCACCGCACATACTGATGTTCAAAGACGTCATCGGCTTTGGCTGGCCCTCATTACCTACACCTATCGTCGATGCGATGGCGGTGGTTACTATCATTGCACTGTTAGCCGTACTTACCCATCGTATGCGTGATACCGTACTTAAATTTATTACCACCAAAGAAGACTACCTGGTCTGGATGCTAACCATACTGCCGTTAATTACCGGTTACATGGCTTTTCATCGTATCGGTATGACCGCACCAACACTGCTCGCCATTCATATTCTCAGTGTCGAGCTATTACTGGTCGTGTTCCCGTTCACCAAGTTAATGCATGCCTTTACCTTTGCGCTGTCGCGCTGGTATAACGGTGCAATTTCAGGATACAGAGGAGTTCAATCATGAGTGCTTCATTAGAGAAAGGTATCAATGCACTAAAAGAGCAGGTGGACTCAACGGTTGCAGCTTTTTTCAGCAGCTGTGTGCATTGCGGTATGTGCTCTGATGCCTGCCTGTTTTATACAGAAACCGGCAGCCCCGCATCGACACCCATCAATAAAGCCGAGCCATTACGTCGCATATGGAAATCTGAATATACCTTGTTAGGCCGCGTCGGAAAGATGTTCGGGCTGACAGCTAAAGTTGATGATGAGTTGCTGACGAATTGGGAAACACTGGTCTATGACAACTGTACCCTGTGCGGCCGCTGTTCTATGGTGTGTCCGATGGGTCTGGATATCGCCCTGCTTATCCGAAAAACACGAGAAGGCATGGCAGCCGCCGGCCATGCACCGGAAGGTCTGATCGGTGCCACCAAACGTGCGGTCACTATCGGCAGCCCGATGGGTGTAAAACTGCCCGCATTGATGGCACAGATTGGTCACGTTGAAAAAGATACTGGCCTGAAGATTCCACTCGATGTTGTCGGTGCAGAATACATGCTGCTGTTATCTTCGATGGAGATAATGAACTTCCCCGAGTTCATCGAAGCCACTGCAAAAATATTCGACAAGGCCGGCGTCAGCTGGACTATTTCGACAGAAGCATTCGAAGCGACCAACAGTGGTATTCAGATCGGCGTCGCTGATATAGCGGCAGAGCTGGTGCAACGCATCGTTGATGCGGCTGAGAAACTTCAGGTCAAAACAGTTATCAGCCCTGAGTGCGGTCACGCCTACATGGCGATCCGTTGGGAAGGCCCCAACCTTATCGGCAAACCATTCAATTTCAAAGTGCGCCATATACTCGAAGTGCTCGATGAGTTCCGCAAAGATGGTCGTTTAAAGATTACCGGTAAAGAGACACAGCGCCTTACCTACCACGATCCCTGCCAGGTCTCACGCCGCGGCGGTGTTATCGAGCAGCCACGCAACCTGATCAACATGTTTGCTGAGAACTTTGTCGAGATGCCCGATGGCGGCAAGATGAACTGGTGCTGTGGTGCCGGTGGTGGCGTCAGCTCCAACGAACGCGCTGACGAGGTTCGCCTTAAAGTTTTTCAGCGCAAGAAAGATCAACTCGATGAAATAAAACCCGATGCCATTATCAGCGCATGTTCAAACTGCCGCATTCATCTCGAAGACGGACTTGAAGAATACAATATGGATATCCCATTGATGAGTTTGACTGAAACACTTGCCGAACATCTGGCCGATTAAACATAAAGGATGAAACATTAGGAGTACAAGATGAGCCAAATAACGAATGACACTGAATTCAAACAGGCGCTACAGGGCCTGAATGCGATGCAGCAGAGAACTGTCGCAGCGCTATTTACGGAACATGTTCTTTCGCTGAGCGACGATGACAGGATAAAACGTGCGATTAAAGTCGCAACCGATGACAGCGCATCAGAAGGCGAAATATCGGATGCACTTAAATCAGCAAAATCTGCCATCATGGATAGCTCCACACGTTGCGGCTCTGAAGGTAACTGGACTGACCAGGCAGGTTATTTTGTCGCCCGTGCAGCAGTTGCAGCAGTAACACCGCCCGAACAATCAAAAGCCGGTGGCCCGGCGTGGCAGGCAGCCATGAGCAGCAGGATGGCACAGACAAGCATACAGATAGACAACGACAGCGATGAAGTACCGGATCATTCAGAAAATGAATGGCAGTACGACATACTGTCAAACTACCTACAATCATAAGCGTCTATCATAAGAAAAGCGCATAAAAGAAGAGAGAATAAACATGAGCGAATCAGGCGGAAATGAAAGAATTGTAGTTGACCCGATTACCCGAATCGAAGGTCACCTGCGCATCGAAGCCCAGATGAATGGCAACAAGATCGAGAAAGCCTATTCATCCGGCACCATGGTGCGCGGCATCGAGACCATCCTGAAAGGACGCGATCCGAGGGATGCCTGGGCCTTTGCACAGCGTATCTGCGGCGTATGCACATTGGTGCATGGCCTCGCCTCTATCCGTTCTGTAGAAAATGCACTGGATTACAAGATCCCGAAAAATGCTGACCTGATCCGCAACCTGATGAGCGGTGCACAATACATCCATGACCACGTCATGCACTTCTATCACCTGCACGCGCTTGACTGGGTCGATGTTGTCTCTGCTTTGAGTGCTGACCCCAAAGCCACCTCTGAACTCGCACAGTCTTTAAGCAGCTACCCAAAATCTTCCCCCGGTTACTTCGCAGACATGAAGAAAAAACTGAAAGGTTTTGTCGAGTCCGGTCAGTTGGGGATATTTGCCAAAGCCTATTGGGGACACCCTGCTTACAAACTGCCCCCCGAAGCAAACCTGATGGCAGTATCGCATTACCTGGAAGCACTGTCATGGCAGCGTGATGTTGCACGTCTGCACACCATCTTTGGCGGCAAGAGCCCACACCCTAACTTTGTTGTTGGTGGTGTACCCTGTGCCATCGATCTGAATTCTGATTCAGCCATCAACATGAAAAAGCTGTCACAGGTGCAGGACATCATCAACCAGATGAAAACCTTCGTTGACCAGGTTTATGTTCCGGACACTTTGGCCATCGCCAGTTTCTATAAAGACTGGGGTAGCCGCGGTGAAGGCCTGGGCAACTTTCTGACTTACGGTGACTTCCCTTCTAACGGCATGGATGATGTATCAGGTTTCATGATTCCACCCGGTGCAATTTTAAACCGCGACCTCAGCACCATCCATGATGTTGATATGAATGCCGCTGATGAGATCAAAGAATATATCTCACACTCATGGTATGACTATGAGAATGGCGGTAAAGACGCTGGTTTACATCCTTATGATGGTGAGACCAATTTAAATTACACCGGTCCCAAACCACCTTATGATCATCTCGACGTAGACCAGTCCTACTCATGGCTGAAATCACCTCGCTGGAAAGGTAATGCGATGGAAGTCGGACCACTGGCACGCGTACTGATGTTATACGCAACAGGCCATGACCAGACCAAAGAGCTGGTCAACATGACATTGAACAAGCTGGACGTTCCCGTTGAAGCACTGTTCTCTACCCTGGGGCGTACTGCTGCGAGAACACTGGAAACCAAGATTTTTGCCGACCAGATGCAGGGCTGGTATGACGACCTGATTATCAACATCAAAGCCGGTGAGACAAAAACCTTCAACGAGATTTTATGGGAGCCTTCTTCCTGGCCAAAAAGTGCACAGGGTGTTGGTTTCATGGAAGCACCTCGCGGAGGACTCGCACACTGGATCGTTATCGAAGACGAAACCATCAAGAACTACCAGGCGGTTGTACCCAGCACCTGGAACGCCGGCCCAAGAGACGGCAAAGGTCAACCGGGCGCGTATGAAGCCGCCCTTGAAGACAACCACACACTGCATGATGTGAAACAGCCGGTGGAGATCCTGCGTACCATCCACAGCTTCGACCCCTGTCTTGCCTGTGCGGTACATCTGACCGATCCGGATGGCGAAGAAATTATTAAGGTGAAAGTGAAATGATGAAAAAATTAATCTTGTTACTATTTACAGTGACACCTACGATGGTCTTTGCGCATGCCGGTCACGGTATGGAAGAACAAGTTCATGGCTTTGTACATGTTGAGCATCTGTTAGCTCTGCTTGCAATTGCTGCCGTTATTCTATTTACAAAAGCAATAAAAAAATAACCCAGCCATGTAGGAGCGGATTTTTCTCATTCCGCGAATGTGCTTATGTTAAACAATCGCGGAATGAGAAAAATCCGCTCCTACAATAATATCTAGCAATATCATATGTAAAAACGCCTGAATAATATCAGGCGTTTTTTATTGGCTCTGAAAAGTAACGAAGTATTTTATATCTTGATTTTTTTCAAGCGACCACGTCAACATAGCTGTTATAAACCTGCCGCCCTGCCTTTAGTTTTAATTTCTGGAAATAACCGTTAACTCTGCTATTTTATATACATTCTACTTAAACTTTTTGTAGCCGTGTCAAAGTGGCAGTTATTCATTTTGCAACTTATGTCATAGTAATGTCACTTTAGGGATAATCACTGTTAGCGATATGTCTTCTGCCGAATTCAATAAATCCTATATTCGCCTGATCATCATGGCCTGGATCATTCCAGCTATGTTCGGTCTCAGCTTCCTCACCTATATCGGAATACTGAACCTTGATCAATTGATCGGCATCATGTTAACGCCAACGGAACCCGCATTTATTACTGTATGGATGATTTTTTCATACTGGTATTTTAAACGTTACATTCGCCCGGTAATGACTTACCTGGAACAGCCAGATGAGATTAATGGTCACGCTGCACTGGCTTGCATGCAAAAATTTCCTTTGCACTTCTGGCTTCTTTTTTTGATGTATCTTGTGTCTGCGCCCGCTTCCGTCATATTAAGTGCGGAATACTTTACCGATTATGTCGCACAACCGGTTGACTGGTTTCGCATTCACCTGGTTGCACTTATCGTTTCCATCATCGTTGGCCTGCCGATATTTTTTAAGATGCTGGACCTGTTCGGCAATGTTGTAAGCAGCTTGAATTTATCCCGGCCTCATATCACGATCAAAACCAAGGTGTTTATGATCGGCGCCCTGGTGCCACTGCTAATCGATACCATGATCGTGCAATACTACTGGACGAGGACAGGCTATTTTACCTTCGAAACATTTATTGTCTGGCTCGTACTTGAGATCCTGGCGATTGCTGGCAGCCTTATTTTTGTTCAGAGTTTCACCCAGTCGCTATCACCGCTGCAAAGCCTGGTAGATGAAAGAGCTGATTTCAGCCAGCTTTCAACGGCAGATCTGCGGCCGCGTTCGACCGATGAGATCGGCGTATTAACACTGAGTTTTCGCAGAGCCCTGGAAGAGCTGCATGAATACAAAGACAACCTCGAAGAACTTGTCGACGATAGAACAAAAGAACTGCAGAGGCTTAATAAGGAACTCGAAGCATTCAGCTATTCAGTCTCACATGACCTGCGTACGCCATTAAGGGCTATCGACGGTTTCAGCCAGGCACTGGTTGAAGATTATGCTGACAGGTTTGATGAGGCCGGCCTTGATTATCTTTCCCGTATCCGTGGCGCTAGCCAGACCATGGCCGAACTGATCGATGACATGCTTCAACTATCCAAGGTCACACGCTCAGAACTGCATAAGGAATCTGTTGATTTAACCAGCGTTGCCAATGAGGCAATCGAAAATCACGAACTTGCCGAACCCGGCAGGAATATAAAAATTAATATCGA
>JADFWF010000167.1 GCA_015222965.1 Pseudomonadota bacterium
ATCAGAATGACTTAAAATTCATTATTCATTATTCATTATTCATTATTCATTATTCATTATTCATTATTCATTATTCATTATTCATTGCTTTCCCTATGCCTGAGCCTTTAAAAAATCTCTATAGCAAACGACTGATTAAAGGTCTTGGTATCGAGATTTCAAAACATCACATATCATTTGATCAGAAAGCATTTGATCGATCTATATTTGATAAAAACTGGAAGGACAAAGAATTAAAACAGCGCATGCGTCATATTGCTAAATGTTTACATCAGCACTTACCGGTAAACTATAAAAAGGCGATAAAAATCCTCAAACCCGTGTCCGCTCAATTCAGTGGGTTTGAATATATGTTTTTTCAGGATTATGTGGAATGTTACGGCATGGATGATTTTGAAACATCAATGCCGGCGCTTGAACATTTCACGAAATTTTCCAGCTCTGAATTCGCCGTGCGCGCTTTCATCCTGCAGGATGAAAAACGCATGATGAAACAGATGCTGGACTGGACAGAATCCGACAACCATCATGTACGCCGTCTTGCGACAGAAGGATGCCGCCCTCGCCTACCCTGGGCTATCGCTTTACCCTCGTTCAAAAAAAATCCACAGCCGGTATTAAAAATACTAAAAACTCTGATAAAAGATGACAGTGAATACGTACGCCGCAGTGTTGCCAACAACTTAAATGATATCTCCAAAGACAATCCAGCAACTGTTCTGCAATGGGCAGAGCAGTGGTTGGGAGACAACGAAGAAACAGACAGGCTAATTAAACACGCCTGCCGCAGTTTGTTAAAACAGGGTGATGTTCAAGCATTATCGCTGTTCGGTTTTGCCCACGCCAAACATATCAAACTAGATAAGTTCAATGTACAGCCCACAGTAAACATGGGGGATAAGCTGCAATTTACTTTTTTATTAAAAACGCAGAAAGCACATCTCGGACGATGCCGCATCGAGTTTGCTATCGACTTTATGAAAGCTAATGGCAATCAGAGTCGGAAAGTCTTTAAAATCTCTGAAGGTGAATACACTGAAAAAGAGAAACCAGTTTCTAAATATTTTTCGTTTAAAGAAATTTCCACGCGAAAATATTATGCCGGCGAACACCGGCTTAGCATTATCGTAAATGGCGTCGAGCAATCAGAAAAACCTTTTAAACTTATACTTTAGAAAATTAAAATATACCAAACAGTTTCTTTTCTTTCTCGTGCTTGCGAATCAATTCAGCAATCGTTTTATCATCAGCCAGTTCAGCCAGACTAATCGCCTGTTCACGTTTATCATTTCTTATGCCGATATCAGCACCGGCTTTCAACAACAGTCTCACAGACTGCTCATTATTAGCCAGCACTGAAAGGATCAGTGCTGTATCACCAACATTATTCTTGCTGTCCACGTCAGCACCTTGAGAGATCAATACTCTGACTATGTCTGCATGTCCGCGGCTGGCCGCCATCATTAACGGCGTATTGCCGTCATCTGCTTCGGCATCAACCGTCAGTCCTTTTTTGACCAGCAGTAACACAACCTCTGAATTGTTCAATTGGGCAGCCTGATGCAACAGCGTTAAACCTTTGCCATCTTTGACATTGACGTTCGCCTGATTTTTTAGCAGGTAATCCACCGTGTTTGCTTTTGCAGCACCCATTGCATACCACCTAGCATCGTGGCCTGATGCATCTTGCGCCGTAATCTGCGCACCATTCTTGATCAGCTTTTTAACCGTTGCTAACGACATCGTTTCAACTGCGCGCATCAGATCATTTTTTCCATTTATCATTTTGTTGTCTGCACGTGCTTTTTTATCTAGCAGCTGATTTACGATCGGTTCATGTCTGTTCAATATCGCGTATGACAATGCACTACGACTATCCACATCTACCTTCGCCACATTAGCACCGGATGCCAGCAACGTTTCTACAGCTTTCTCCTTACCATACTCTGAAGCCCACATCAAAGGCGTTTTTTTATCTTTACCGGCCTTGTTCACATCTGCGCCTGCTGTCACTAACTGGGTAATGATCTTGTCATGACCCCGTAATGCCGCACGCGTCAGTGGTGTATGACCCTCCTTATCTTTTTTATTGACAGCCGCACCTTTCCGCAATAATGCCGCGACCACATCCGCCTGTCCTTGCCATACCGCAATCATTAGTGGTGACCAGCCTTTATAAAGATCCCCTTTACTCTTATTGAGTGCAGTCATTTTCTGTTTGACGGTTAACTGATTGCTTTTCGCTTTTGGTAATCTGGCACCATATTTTTTCAGCAGCGCTACCGTTGATTCATGCTTAGCTTTTGCAGCAAGCACAATTGCAGTTTCGCCATTCTGATTTTTCACTTTCACAGATGACTTACTTTTCAATAGAACCTTTACTGTTTTATTATGCCCCTTTGCAGCAGCTAGCATCAGTGCAGTATTCCCATTGGCATCTCTACCTGATACTTTCGCGCCTTTCCATAACAGTTTGAGCACTATGTCTTTTTCACCCGCTGCAGCCGCCAGTTGCAAAGGGCGATCTTTATACTTATCTGCAGCATTAACATCAGCACCATGCTGAATAAGTAAACCGGCTATCTCAATTTTTTTCTGGGTAATCGCTTCCAGGAGTACAGGCCGCTGAAACTCATTACGTGTATCAGCACTTACACCATCATTCAGCAACTGCTTTACTACCTCACTATCACCCGTGTTTACAGCAAGTATGAGCGCTTCTTCAGAGTTTTCCGCATTAGCTATCAATACAGATTGCAAATTATCTGCCTGTATATTCTCTAAACGTTTGGCAGCATTTTTATGCCCCTGTTTTGCCGCCGCACTGTACCAGTAAATAGCATTTTTCCTGTTTCTCTTTATACCAATGCCATCTTCATAAAAAGTACCTAATAGATATTGCGCACGCTTGTAACCCTGCCGTGCAGATTTATCTAACCAGTAAGCGGCTTTCTTCGGATTTTCTTTTGTACCCTGGCCATTTCGATATAACACCGCCATCTGGTACTGTGCCCGCTTGTCACCTTCTCTTGCAAGCTGTATGAGAATGCTGGCTGCCCTGGTAAAATCCTGGGTACGGATAGCTAATTTCGCATCATCCATGGTCGCTGCTTCTGCGGTAAATACCAGCAGAAGAGATACACATACGATCGTTATATATCGTCTCACCAAAGTTTTCATTAAATCATGCTGTTCCAAATTTCGTATCTACCGTGATGCCAATACTCTTTAGAAAACCTGTTGGCAAAATACCACCGGCACAGACAATTATCGCATTGTTATCGATACATAGTTCTTCATCAACTGTTTTAATCACTACCTGATCTTGCTCAATCTGCTTTACATTTGACTTCATCAATACGCGTAAACGACCTGCTTTTTCAGCCGCTGCAATCTTGCTGCGATTTTTTTCCTTGGCGCGAGAAAAAGCCTCGCTTCGATAAGAGATTGATACTGTGGTTCCTTTTTCTTCTGAGATACTGACTGCTGCCTCAAGCGCACTGTCACCACCACCGACGATCAGTACGTGTTGATTTCGATATTGCGCTGGATCAATCAGGCGGTACACAACTTTGCTCTGCTCTTCTCCTGGAACACCCAGTTTTCGCGGTGTGCCACGACGGCCAATTGCCAGCAGGATTGCCCGCGTATGATATTCGCTAGCACCTGTTTTGACATGAAAACCCCTGCTATTATCAGGCAAGTTCTCTGCCTCGACGCTCTCAACCCGTTCTCGATCTTTTATCTCCAATCCTGCTTTTATCACCACATTAGCCCAGAATTCCATTAGGGCTTCTTTGGTTGTTTCCTTGAATTGCATTTTACCAACGATCGGCAATACCGCAGGGGCCGTCATTACGATTTTCCCTCTAGGATAATGTGATACTGTGCCACCGAGCGTGTCCTGTTCCAGCGTGACAAAATTCAATTTTTTATCTTTGGCTGCCAACGAAGCCGCTAAACCTGCCGGCCCGGCACCGACGATAACAAGATCAATCACATCGCTCTTACCCTTGTCAGTCTCGTGGCCGACACCATCGATCTTGCAGATGGAATCAACAGCTTCCACACCCTGCCTGACGGCGTTTCGAATAAGCCCCATACCACCCAATTCACCCGCAATAAATATACCCGGTACATTTGTCTGAAAATCAGGATCGACCTGTGGGATATCGACACCGCGTTTTTCAGTGCCGAAGACAAGCTCGATAGCATTAAACGGACAAGCTGTTTTGCAGGCACCGTGACCTATGCAGTGGGTCGGATTTGTAAGATGCGCTTTTCCATGAATCAACCCTAATACGTTTTTAGATCTTTCCGGGCAGGCAGTCACACAAGTGGCGCAGCCCAGGCAGAGGGCATGATTTACGATCGGGTGAATCGATGCCGGCTCGGTTAAACCCGATGCTACAGCCTCTTCATGGACACGCTGACTTTTGCGGTGTTTTGTCGAGCGCTTCCAGAAATAGAAAAAAAATATTAATAAAAGTGGCAGCCCGTACAGCCACATAATGGGCGACATTGCAGAACCTCGAGTAAATTCAGATCACGTTGATTTTTGCACAAATAGACATAGAAACCTGCATCTTTCGGTTGAAAAAACACAGCCCCAATCTAAGCTATTGATTATAGATACTGCTATAAAAAAGTGTCGAAAATTTGACAAAAGTTAAATTTTTTCGACCTATTTGCTAAAAAATCGCTAGACTAGCTGTTAACATGCTGACTATATAGGGAAAAATAAGCCCATAAAGCACACAGTCTAGCCGTATTCCGTCAGTACACCAATTGCGCCAAAATAAATTTTCAATAATTATTTGATAAAGAACGTAATCGTTCTCTTTAGGCAATGTCATTAAAACAACTAATCTATAACCCATTTCAACTCGTCTATAACCACCTTTTTAGCTTCGGACTGGTTGTCATACTTATTTTCGGCTGGATACACCGTGATGATAATTACCTGAGCGCTGAAACTGGAGCCGGTTATCTACTGGGCATCGTTGGCGGCAGTCTGATGTTAGTTTTGCTGTTATACCCGCTCAGTAAACGTGTTGCATTATTAACCCGGTTTATCCCGGTACGCTACTGGTTTGGCATCCACATGCTTCTTGGCATTGTTGGCCCTGTGTTGATCCTGTTTCACTCCAACTTCCAAACGGGCTCTACCAACAGCACGGTCGCACTGATCTGCATGTTACTGGTTGCAGGAAGCGGCATTATCGGTCGTTACATCTATACCAACATACATCATGGTCTCTACGGGACGCGCGTAACACTTAACGAACTTAAACTGAAAACAGAAAATGACCACGCTGAATTTCTCCGGCTTTTTGCAAAAGATAAGAGACTTAATAGCCAACTGGAAAAAATGGAGGAGAAAGCACTGCGACCGTACACCAGTCTAACGAAAAGTGTTTTACATGCCATATACCTGGCCGTCAACGCGCGCAGATTTAACAGGAAAGTACAGCGATTACTAAAAAACAGTTATCGTGAAACCAATGAAAACACCCCCCTGCCGGATAATAAAGAATTAGCTCATCTGATCGACCACTATACGCTTGCACTCAGAAAGACAGCCGCATTCAAAGTATACGAACGACTTTTCTCACTGTGGCACATACTTCACCTGCCACTGTTTTTTTTGATGATCATCACCGCCGTCATCCACATTTTTGCGGTACATATGTACTAGCCTCAGACAACCTATAAATGCGCAAAATATACCGGCCTACCACTCATTTCATATTGCTTTTGAGCTTTATGTTAGCGTCAACCGCCATCAACGCCGACACTTTTGAGTCAATGCTGATGCCAGGACCGGTCATCGACGCGCATAAGAAATACGAGCAGGACTGCGACCAGTGTCACGACACATCAGACAAACAGAAACAGGGGCAACTCTGTGTCCAGTGTCACGCACATGAAAATATCCTTGATGATCTGAGCAAAAAGACCGGCTTTCATGGTCGCTTACCTAAGCAGTCACGAGATGACTGTAAGCATTGCCACACTGAGCACGAAGGAAGAGATGCAAAAATTGTGTTACTGACCCCCTCTACTTTCAATCATCAAAAAACAGATTTCGCGCTAAAAGGGACACATAAAAAAACATCGTGTGATGCCTGCCATAAAAAAGATAAAAAATATTCTGAAGCTCCGGGCGACTGCTACAGCTGTCATAAAAAAGCGGACGCACATGATGGCAAGCAAGGTGAAAAATGCGGCGACTGCCATAAATCAACGAGCTGGAATGACTCTGGCTTCGATCACGATAAAACTGACTTCAAGTTGAAAGGTGCACATGAAAAAACATCATGTAACGCCTGTCACATAAATAAGAAATATAAAGACACCCCCAAAGCGTGCATCAACTGTCACCAGGTAAATGACGTGCATCGTGGCGGATATGGCAAAAAATGTGAAACCTGCCATAACTCAAATAAATGGAAAGAAACCCGCTTTGACCATAACAAAAAAACTGATTTCCCTCTGTATGGCAGACATAAAAAAGCGGCTTGTAACAGTTGCCACGTCGCCGGCGCTACTAAAAAAGAACTGCCGACCAAATGTTATGGCTGCCACAAAAATGACGACAGCCATAAAGGCCGATACGGCAAGAAGTGCAATGATTGCCACGTGTCGTCATCCTGGGACAAGAAGAAGTTTGATCACAACAAAAAAACCGATTTCCCGTTGCGTGGCAAACACAGTAAAACTGCCTGCAACCTCTGCCACAAGGGTGAATTATATAAGGGCAAATCAACATCTAAGGATAAATTAAAGTCTAAATGCGTCGCTTGCCACAAGAAAGATGATGTACACAAAGGCAAACAGGGCAAAAAATGCGACAGTTGTCATAACGAAAAAGGCTGGCACAGTAATGTTTTATTCGATCACGACCTTTCCAGCTTCCCTCTCATCGGCATGCACGCTGCCACACAGTGCGAAGAATGCCATCTCAGTGCTGAATACGGCAAAACCGAAGATGAATGCAATAGTTGCCACTCAGAAGATGATGTACATAAAACCAGGTTAGGGACGGATTGTGAGACCTGCCATACACCCAACTCATGGCAGACATGGCTGTTCGACCATGACAAAACCACCTCTTTCAAAATCGATGGCGCACATGAATCTCTAGGCTGCTACGACTGCCACAAGAGTGAATCAGATGGAACCTTGCGGGCATCGAAGGACTGCATCTTCTGCCATCGTAACCGTGATGTACACGACCGGCAATTTGGCAGGCAGTGCGGCCACTGCCACGATACGGATAGTTTTAAAGACGCCATTATAAGAAGGCAGTAACAAAGTTATGAGCCGCAAAACATGGCGTCTTTTGCTTTATATTTTCGCCTGTAAAAGTGTATAGCTGCTTTGCAGATAACTGTAATAACAATAGATAGAAACAACAGACCGCACAACGCGGGAGCGCATCAAACATGGCTTACAGAGACAGTATAAAACCAGCTAACTTAATGAGCGCAGTTCGGCTGCTGTTAACAGCAGTATTGTTGTCGTCAGGCTTACTGCTTCATGCAGCCGATGCCGCTGACCCAGCCGAGGGCTTCAATCATTTTTCTACCGGATTCCCGCTGACCGGCAGACATGAATTTATCGATTGCTCCAGTTGTCACTTATCCGGCCAGTTTGCAGGAACACCTCTCGAATGTTACTTATGCCATAACGGTGTACGTGCCCAGGGAAAACATCCCCAGCATCTTCCCAGCAGCCAATTTTGCGATGACTGCCATACAGATTATACCTGGTTAGATGCGAGGTTCGATCACCTCGACGTACGGGGTGCATGCCTGTCCTGCCACAATAATACTGTTGCCATCGGCAAATCACCATCACACATACTCAGCACAGATACATGTGAAGATTGCCATAACACCATCACCTTCACCCCTGTGGTCAGGGTCGATCATATATCCGTCATCGGTGTATGCAGCTCATGTCATAACGGCGTTATCGCCACTGGCAAACCCGCAGACCATATACCGACCTCAGAAGAATGCAATTTTTGCCATACGACGACGACATGGTCAGGTGCCATCGACCCGAACGCTACGCCATAGTATTGGCTGAAATAAACCCGATGACCCGTATCCGTTACTGACTTTAGATCAATGAACCTTTAACGCCAGACATTATGTTACGCCAAATACTACTCTCACCTTTACTCTGCACTGCGATACTTCTGCTGTGCACACTATTGGTGCCCGAGAATGCAGCGGCCGCTTCTGAAACTGTCCGCTATTCAATCGTATTGTCATCAGCGCCTGGAAAAAACCTGAAGTGGCAACCTCAGAAAAGCCACCTGTTCGAAGGTCGGACTGTCTATGTCGAACAGACCACCGTAAAGGGCTCACCATGGGAACGATTATGCCTAGGTTTTTTCAGCCCACGTAAAGATGCCTCAGCAATACTCAAAGAAGTCCAACAGGTCTACCCCGGGGCATGGATTACAGAAGTTGAAACAAAAAATATTTTATCAACGATATACAGTCCAACAGGTCCCACTGCTGCGTCCAGCACCTTGTATGCCACAACATCAAAACTTGGAAAACCTATAACAGGCAATACATCCTCACTGACTGAAAAGCAGCTTGACAGTTTGATGCTTAGAGCCAAAACAGATTTCAAAAATAAAAGATATTCGAGCGCCATCCGCTATCTAAAAGCACTGGACGCAGCAGATGAACACAAATATTCCCAGGAAGCACTGGAATTACTCGGCCTGGCAAGGCAGCGCAAAGGACAGAAATCTCATGCCGTAGATATCTATGAAAAATATCTCAAGCTCTATCCGGAATCTGAAGGCGCCCCCAGGGTCAAACAACGACTAACAGGATTACTGACGGCAAGCAGTGCGCCCAGAAAAAAATTAAAGATGTCAGCCAGCGGGGATATCGATGGTCTTGAACAGACAACCTTTGGCAGCCTGTATCAGGTCTACCGCAATAACCAGGTGACTGCGAGTGACACCGGTTCAACAACAGTGCTATCACAGCTTTTCACTTTACTGGACGTATCCAGCCTGGCAAGGTCAAGCAATTTTGACTACAACCTTCAATTTACCGGCGACCACGTGGCTGACTTCGTCGATAGTGGCGGTGACCAATTCCGCTTTATTGAAACCTCTGTCGAATTTAGTTATAGAAAAACAGGCACATCAGCAAAACTTGGCCGCCAGAAATTACCAATCAGCGGCATCCTGAGGCGTTTCGACGGTGTGTCGGCAGGTTACCAGTTCACTCCGGACTTCCGATTAAATGTTCTCGCTGGCTTCCCGGTCGATCTCGATAACAAGACATCGATCAACGATCACAAAACATTTTACGGCTTCACTTTTGAGACAGGCACTTTTCTCAAACACTGGGACATGAACCTGTTTTATTTTAATCAGAAATTTGATGATCTGAAGGATCGTACCAGTATAGGTACCGAACTACGTTATCTAAATAACAGAACATCAGTATTCAGCATGATCGACTATGACCTGCTCTACGATGAAATTAATCTCCTGCAACTTTATGCTAATCACACGCTTGACCAGGGGCTCACACTCTACCTGAATGGCATCATGCGTAAATCTCCGGAACTGGCTACCAGCAATGCATTGATTGGTTTGCAGGAAACGTCACTGGAAGAACTGAACAAAAAACTCAACCTCGAACAGATATACCAGCTTGCCCGGGACAGGACAGCTGACACTCAGACTGTCACCTTCGGTGGCTCGCAACCATTAAGTAAAAAGTTCCAGATAACAGGCGACATCACCATATCGCACATCGACGCTACACCGGCAACGCCACCCGATGTTTTGATCCCTGCTGGCGTACCCGGAACAGAAGAGATGGGCCCGGATTATTACATCAGTGCGCAACTTGTCGGCAACAGTCTTCTGATGAAACATGATACAGGCGTACTGGGGATACGTTATTACCAGACCGAACCATCAGATACAGTCTCATACATCGTGAACACGATATTCCCCATAGGCAGGAAATGGCGAATGAATCCTCGTCTGCAATATGACGTCCGTAAACAATTCGATGGGCGTAAGCAGGAAAAAATCCGTGCAATGCTCAAAACAGACTACCGCTATCTAAACAAGCTGCGCTTTGATTTTGAAATCGGATACGATGATACGACTGTCAGTAACTCTGCAATTGATCTGGACAATAGCAGCCTGTATTTCTCCCTGGGATATCGTTGGGATTTCTAAATTGCATCCTTAATAAAACGAATATTTTCCCCATGTAATATTCAAAACATGAAACGGACGCTATCATTTAATAACAATCTCATAAAAAACACATATAAATCAATATGATATGTTATTTTTAAATTTATTGTATTGTCGAAAATATGACAGTTCTATCTGGAATTGGTGTACAATTAGGCATTAGCAAGTAACCAGCTTGCTGCACATAAATGTCAGTCGCTATTCTCGCGACTGTAAAAGAATCTTAAGTTACAATTTTTGCATCTGGCTGATGCACCAGTCCTATTTATACGCAGGATTTATCTGCGGCATGCGTGTAGCTGAGTAATACTATGAAATCTTTTGATAGCACTAAAAAGCCATTAACCAATTTTTCAGGTTCAGTTACCACCTTCAACCTGGTCGGCTACTTTCTTATATTTATGCTGACCGCACTGGTCACGGGATGCGATGGAAGCGGAAGCAATAGTCAAGGAGTGGCGACGACTGAACCTGTGGTTGCCAAAACCGGACCTATCGTTGCAATCCGAGTTAACCAGACAGCAATCCTGGACGGCAGCAAATCGAACACATCATCGCCAGCGTCATTGAGCTATAACTGGTCCTTCAGCCATAAACCCGATCTCAGTGAAACCAGCCTGCAAGGTGCAACAACGGCAAACCCCTTTTTCGATGCCGATGTTAAAGGCGTCTACATGGTGCAACTTGTCGTTAGCGCCAATGGCATCTCAAGTCAGCGCGCTATTCAGACCGTGGTGGTCACCGTTCCACCAGGGCGATTAACCGGACCTTTTAACCATCAGGGTCTATCATCAGATTGCGTACAGTGCCATACCCTCACGCTGCCAGAGAACACGAGAGCGACCCCGGCCAAATCACCGAATCACCTCGCGACCAGTAATTTATGCCAGGCCTGCCATACACCTCAGGGC
>JADFWF010000168.1 GCA_015222965.1 Pseudomonadota bacterium
TCAGCAGCAAGATCCTTCGGCTTCGCTCAGGATGACAGTAAATCAAAACTATTTTTCTCTGCGGGCTTTGCGCCCCTGCGAGAATAAATCTTTATCTTTAAGGTCAGCTAAGGCTCAACAACGGCCACTCAAACAAACCGTTAAAACTCAAACCTCACGCCAATATTCGCTGAATCATCAACCTCATAATTCACATTTCTACCCTGCGTATCGAACCTGACTTCCATCATGCGATAACCAACATAGGCGCGCGCGCTCGGCGTCACTTCCAGCTCAAGCGCCAGACGATATTCCAGCAAACGGTCAAACTCAGAAATGCTAGTGACTTCAGGCGCAAAAAAAGCCTCGCCTAAGATTGCAAAGGGCGTGCTACCCGGAAATACGTAGCGTATCTGCCCGCCGATTGCGACAGCACCGCCCTGAATATCTACAGACGGATCAGGACCATTTATATCACCGCCGTAAATTTTTGCGCCGACGCCAAAATGCAGTGCTTTTACATCTCCGGCACTGCTCCCACTAACCAAAATAGAACCATTCGCGATGACATCATTATATTCATTAAACAGCACGCCTATACCAATATCAGCGCCGCCATAACCAAAAGATGAGTTCTGCGTGAAAAAAGTCAGCTCAGCCATGTCCTGCCCTATACGAAAATCGATTGCACCGGCGGACACGTTGCTAAATGGAACAAGTAATGTTGTTACGATCAATGCTTTACGTAGCATGTGGTGTTATACCTCTATTTTGATGGATATTTATATATTGAATATTTGAGATCATTTATAACGCCACAGTGGCGAAAAGGTGTTTTTTATAAACCGCTCTTTGAACCGGATTCTAACATGCTCTTAGAACACATAATGAGCTTACATTCTGTAGGTCACCACCCGGATGGGCGCATGCTAAAGTAGACGACAATTATTTTAATCAGTTCATATTTTGTTCGTAATAGAATCATCATCTCATGAATGATAAACAAAGCTTAATCAGACAATTAGCCAAAACGCTTCCTGACAGCCAGTTACTTCACAGCCAGGAAGATTTAAAACCTTATGAGTGCGACGCGTTATCCGCCTACCAGGTGGTCCCCCTCGCGGTTGCCATTCCAGAAACTATCGAACAGATAAAATCTATTCTTTCGATCTGTTATGACAATGATGTCCCGGTCGTAGCCCGCGGCGCTGGCACGGGCTTGTCTGGCGGTGCGTTACCGCATGAAGAAGGCATCTTGCTAAGCCTGGCTAAATTCAATCAGATAATCTCTATCGATGCAGATAACCATACCGCGGTAGTTCAGCCCGGCGTAAGAAACCTGGCAATCTCCGAGGCAGCAAAAGAATTCGGCCTGTATTACGCTCCGGATCCTTCATCACAGATAGCATGCTCTATCGGTGGCAACGTTGCCGAAAATGCCGGTGGTGTGCATTGCCTGAAATACGGCCTAACCGTACATAACATTATGAAGCTGGAAGTGCTGACCATGGACGGCGAAGAACTAACCATCGGCTGCGACGCTTTCGACTCCCCCGGTTATGACCTGCTTGCCCTGCTCACCGGCTCTGAGGGCATGCTGGCCATCATCACCGAAATCACGGTAAAACTTCTACCCATCCCTGCTATAGCAAAAGTGATAATGGCATCGTTTGATGATATCGCGGTCGCCGGCCAGGCGGTTAGTGACGTCATTGCTAAAGGCATCATCCCTGCTGGACTCGAACTGATGGACAACGCTGCGTTAAAAGCCGCCGATGATTTCGTGCACGCTGGTTATCCACAGGACGCCGCTGCCATACTATTGTGTGAGATCGACGGTACCACCGAAGAAGTAGAAGATCAGCTAGACCAGACTAAAGAAATTTTAAAACAATCTGGCGCCACACATATACAGATCGCAAAAGACGAAGAGCAACGCGCACAATTTTGGGCTGGACGAAAAGCCGCGTTCCCTGCTGTTGGCCGATTATCTCCCGACTACTATTGCATGGACGGCACCATTCCCCGGCACCAGATAGCCAATGTGCTTAAACGCATAAGTGACCTGTCTGAAGAATACAGCCAGACCATCGTCAATGTTTTTCACGCCGGTGACGGCAACCTGCACCCGCTTATTCTATTTGATGCTAATAATGAGGGAGAGCTGGAACGCACCGAAGAACTCGGTGGAAAAATTCTGGATTTCTGCGTTGAGGTTGGCGGTACAATAACCGGTGAACATGGCGTCGGCATCGAAAAAATAAGCCAGATGTGCAACCAGTTTAATAGTGATGAGATCACACAGTTTCACGATATCAAAATTGCATTTGATGAGAAACAGTTACTCAACCCGGGGAAGAATATACCAACGCTGCAGCGTTGCGCTGAGTTTGGGGCGATGCATGTGCACCACGGCGAGTTACCTCACCCTGAACTGGAGCGCTTTTGAATATGAAAATAAACAGTGCACTAAAATCGTTCCCGACGATTTTCAGCATACCCCCCATCCATGGGGATAAA
>JADFWF010000169.1 GCA_015222965.1 Pseudomonadota bacterium
ACAGAGGACACGGAGGTCACAGAGAAAAGCCAGTTATGCTTTCCGTCATTGCGAGCGGAGCGTGGCAATCTCATGTAGGCAACTCAGTCGCTTATAAAGATTGCCACGCTCCGCTCGCAATGACATAAAATAACCTCCGTGTCCTCTGTGGCAAAACTGTTTTAAAAGTTAGACGGCAAAGCACGACTAGGCTATTCTTACCACTATGGAAACACCACAAGACACATCACAAAACAAACCCGTTAAAAAACGCAGTCGCGGCATCTATCTGCTGCCGAACCTGATCACCACCGCTGCCTTATTTGCCGGTTTTTATGGCATCGTCGCCGCAACGCAGGATAAGTTTGAACAGGCCTGTGTGGCTATCTTTATAGCCATGATTCTTGATGCGCTTGATGGTCGTGTCGCACGTATGACTAATACATCAACCGAGTTCGGTGCCGAGTACGATAGCCTGGCCGATATGGGTTCATTTGGTCTGGCGCCAGCATTGGTGATGTATGAATGGTCTCTGTCATCACTGGTGAACGTGAGTTTTACCCTGGGCAAACTTGGTTGGTTGGCTGCTTTTTTATATGTGGCTTCGGGTGCTTTGCGGCTTGCCCGTTTTAACACTAAGGCGAGCAATACCGATAAACGCTATTTTCAGGGTTTGCCAAGCCCGGCTGCTGCTGCGGTGGTTGTCGGATTTGTCTGGGCCTGTTTTGATAACGGCATCGCTGGCGATGCGGTGGCGATGATAGCTTTACCCATAATCGTGTTTGCCGGTTTGATGATGGTGAGCAACGTTTCCTACTACAGCTTTAAAGATATCGACTTCCATAATAAAGTACCATTTATGGCGATGCTGGTGGTGGTGATGGTTTTTGTGTTTGCCGCCATCGATCCGCCAATTACCCTGTTTGGCTGTTTTATGATCTATGCATTGTCGGGCCCTGTGATAAGTATCATGCGACGCTTCAAAAAACGTGGCAGGGCGGAATAAAAAAAATTCACCGCAGAGGCGCAGTTGGTAGGGCGGGCATTGCCCGTCTTCTTTATAAAAATAGACTGTGTTGCGGTGGGCAATGCCCACCCTACGAAATTTTAGCTTTTCTCAGCGTCTTCGCGTCTCTGCGGTAAGATTTCTTTTTAGTTTTTAAGCGCTTGTATATTTTCTGAGTTATCGCTATAGTTATTCCAGATATGAATTATTTCACACCACAAGCTGATCATGTTGCAAGACGCGCTTCTGATGCGCCGGCATTGGCTGTGGTTTTCCTGTTAGACTCTCTGTTACTCCTCCTGCCCTAGGGCAACTTGATGATTCCTGGCGAGGAGAGTACGCACTTAATCCAGTTATACCCGAAATAATATTGATTTGAAGGTCAAGTCATGAGTAATGAACAGTTAATAATATTTGATACAACCTTGCGTGATGGTGAGCAAAGCCCCGGGGCTTCCATGACGAAAGATGAAAAAGTGCGTATTGCTAAAGCGCTAGAAAAGATGAACGTCGATATCATCGAAGCAGGATTTCCTATCGCCAGTCCTGGTGATTTTGAGTCGGTGAAAGCTGTGGCGTCTGTAGTAAAAAACAGTACCGTTTGTGGTTTGGCGCGTGCTCTGGAAAAAGATATCAAGCGTGCAGGTGAAGCATTGAAACCCGCGGAATCTTCACGTATCCATACCTTTATTGCTACCTCGCCAATCCATATGAAGATGAAACTGCGGATGCAGCCGGATGATGTTCTGGCGCAGGCAGTTGAATCAGTAAAGCTGGCGAGACAGTTTACTGACAACGTTGAATTTTCCCCGGAAGATGCCGGTCGTTCGGAAACAGACTTTTTATGCCGTATCATCGAAGCGGTGATCGATGCCGGTGCCACCACTATTAATATCCCCGACACGGTGGGTTATAACATCCCGCATCAATTTGGCGAGTTAATCGGCACTTTGATGGAGCGTATCCCCAACTCGGATAAAGCGATATTCTCTGTACACTGCCATAATGACTTAGGTCTGGCCGTGGGTAATTCTCTTGCTGCTGTTTTGAATGGTGCCCGTCAGGTTGAGTGCACCATCAATGGTTTAGGCGAACGCGCAGGCAATGCTTCATTAGAGGAAGTAGTGATGGCCGTGCGTACTCGTCAGGATGTCTTTAGCTGTGATACTAATCTTGATACCACGCAGATCGTACAGTGTTCAAAACTGGTCTCAGGTATTACCGGTTTTCCGGTGCAGCCGAATAAAGCCATCGTGGGTGCGAATGCTTTCGCGCACGAATCTGGAATTCATCAGGACGGTATATTGAAGAGCCGCGAGACTTACGAAATCATGCGAGCTCAGGATGTTGGCTGGTCTGATAATCGAATGGTCTTAGGTAAACATTCTGGTCGTAACGCTTTCAAGAGCCGATTGCATGAACTGAATATCGATTTCGCTTCCGAGCAGGAATTGAATGAAGCATTTGCCCGGTTCAAAGATCTGGCAGATAAAAAGCACGAAATTTTTGATGAAGATCTTCGTGCTTTAGTGGCTGATACAAACTGGGCCATCGAAAACGAACATTACAAACTGGTCAGTTTACGTGTCTGTTCAGAAACCGGTGAAACACCAAACGCGTCTATGGTGCTGGAAATAGGTGGCAACGAAGTGTCTGCCAATGCCACTGGTGGCGGTCCGGTTGATGCCTCGTTCAGGGCGATCGAAAGTGTAGTAAACAGCGAAACACAGCTGCAACTTTATTCGGTCAATAATATTACCAGCGGTACCGATGCGCAGGGTGAGGTGACCGTCAGGCTGGAAAAAGCCGGTCGCATAGTCAGTGGCCAGGGTGCGGATACCGATATCGTTATCGCTTCGGCCAATGCTTATATCAACGCATTAAACAAGCTTGAAAAAACAGATGACCGTGAGCACCCGCAGCTTGGTGATGTTTAGTCTATGAGCAGGCTCGAAACAGAACAGCTGGATGAAAATACCCGTCGTTACTATCTGGATGTGATGGGAATACAATGTTGGGAGTTAATCGATTCACAGCAGTCAGGTAACAGGCAGGAAGAAGTTTCGACGTTTGATGACAGTAACAGGGATGTCGCTGTCAAAAATAGCTCGAACATCGTTGAGACTATCCAGCAATGTACTAAATGCGGGCTTCACAAAACACGGAAGCAGGCGCTGGCAGGACGTGGTAATCAGTCAGCCAAACTGCTGTTTGTCGTATTATCTCCCAGTGCAAGTGATGATGAGAGCGGCATCGTATGTGGCGGTGAGGCTGATGTGTTATTCAGCAAAATGCTGGCTGCGATCAATATAGATATCAATGATGTCTATCTCTCATCGCTATTGAAATGCAGCGTGCCAAAAAATCATACGGTTTCAGCTAAAGAGATACGGTCCTGTATTGATCATTTAACACTGCAGATTCAGCAGATACAGCCTAAACTTTTAGTAGTATTAGGTGAAACCGCTGTCCGTTGTCTGTTGCAGAAAGATCTATCGATAGATGACTACCGTGCTATGAATGATGAACTGCTGGCTGTGCCTTACAGTAAGCTGGAATCGCTACCACTATTTGTTAGCTACTCGCCTGAAGAACTTTTGCAACGACCAGAGAACAAACGAAAAGCCTGGTCAGATCTGCAGCAGTTGCAGAAGATGTTAGAAAGAACTAGTGCATAGGAAGAAGTGATGTTATGGCGGTAAACTTTCAAAATATGAATGATGATATGAGTGCGCTGGTTGAGATACGCACCATGAATTATTCTGATTTGAAACAGGTCATCGCCGTAGAGAAAAAAGCCTATCCTCATCCCTGGACGCTGGGAATTTTTCGTGACTGCTTGCGTGTCGGTCATAACGCATGGGTGATGACCCTGGATAGTGAAGTTATTGCTTATGCTATCGTCATGTTGTCACCGGGTGAAGCGCATATTTTAAATATCTGTGTGGCGCCGGATTACCAGGCAAAAGGTCTGGGCCGCTTTCTGCTTCGTCACCTGATCAAAAAAACGAATCAGACAGATATCGACATGGTATTGCTCGAGGTGCGTCGTTCGAACACTAGCGCGCAATTATTGTATCAATCAGAAGGCTTTCACGAACTGGGTGTGCGCAAGGCATATTATCCTGCGGCTGACGGGCGTGAAGATGCGATTATTTTAGCCAGGTACTTGAATAACAAAATTTAAGCGGTATAAAAATCTTACGATTCAGGTGATAATTTGAAGAGTTATCTAATGGTCAGAAAATGTTATCTTAAAATACTGTTATCAGCTCTTTTGTGGAGTCTGACAGCTTGCAGTAATGAGGCTGAAGAAAAGCTGCCTCTTGTACAGGTGGCGTCCGAACAAAATCTATCAACGATTGCACTGCCTGATATCACCCGCCAGCCTGTCAGATTAACCGTTGCCCGTGTAGTTAACCCGAGATTTAAAAAACTGTCTGATCTCCAGATAAACAAGATATTATTACGCAGTCAGCAGATGGTGAAACAGTATTTTGATATCGAGATAGAGTTCTCTGAATTTGAAACTCTTTCGATCAAAGATGTTTTCAAACATCTGGATCCGCAGGTAGTGACCGAACGTAGAGGTGAGATTGTGGATATCGACCTCATCGATGAGCAGGCGCGTGAAGTAATGCAGCAGGCGTTATTTAAAACCTTATCAAATTATTCTGGAAACAGGCAAAACGTCATCGATTATGCGCAGCCATATCTATTGCAGCCTGAAATAAGGCAGAAAGATTTTATCGGCCTGTCCTATGCACTGGTTGATACCCTCGTGTCGAGACTCGGGTACTGGAAAACACAAAGAGCGAGTGATGGCGAGTCGGTATTTGATTCAAATGGCTATCATGAGTGGGTGTGGTGGGACAGTCTGGGTTATAGTGATCTGGCATATGATGTCATGATCACCAACCAGCTTGTCGCGAGTGCGGAATATTATGCGATGGATGTTCATTCGTCGATACGCGGAGGTATAACCGCCGGCACCACAACCTATAATAAAAATACTGCGTTGAATGCTTATGTTTATATCATGGTGTATCCGATGATAAATGATTCGTCACTGCTGACGACATTGCGCCAGGATGAAAGCTACAGCGACGATCAGATCATTAATTATTCTGCTGCGTTGCTGACCCATGAGCTGGGACATCTGTTATTGCATCTAGGGCACCCCTTCGGCAATAACAGCTGCATCATGTCACCGACGGTGATGCTGAATTACCGTGACTGGTATGACAAGCTTGATGCTGAGCGATGTGCTATCGGCAGCAGTTCCGAGATGAAACCGGGAGCTGCAAGCATAACTTTCAACAGGAGCTGGTAGATGAGAATTTTAATTTTAATGCTTTTAACGTTGTCCAGTTATTCTGTGCGGGCAACATCCGGCTGGACCGGTTACGGCCATATTATCGAACTGGTGCCGACTATCCATTTTCGCTTTAAGGTCAATATCGATGTTAAAGGCAATAACAGCGCCTGCAAAGAAAAGAAGTGGTTTTACCAGGATTATAATGCTTCAGGTGCCAGGGAGATGTACCTTGCGCTGCTCGAGGCCGTGTCTTCAAATAAACCGGTACGGGTGTATGTGACTGGCCGTTGTGATGTGAAAGAATATTCGGAGATTTCGGAACTGGGTATTCGCCCCTGAGTGAGAAATAACGGCCAGGAGCGGATATGTGAGAAAAAGCCAAAGTCAAAAGATTTTCACCGCAGAGACGCGGAGGCGCAGAGAAAACCTTGTAAGATTTTGTAGGGCGGGCATTGCCCACCGGTGTGATACATCAATTGGCTGTAGCCTGTCGGGCAATGCCCGACCTACGTTGTAGCAACTATATAATGGCTTTTCTCTGCGCCTCCGCGTCTCTGCGGTGAATATTTTTTAAAGTTTTTAAGGTCCGTTAAGGCTCATAAATGCCCGGTCAGGAAACTCATCCCTCTTACAGTACACAATGAAGCAGAGGTACTAATTCCTTATTCCACCGGTAACCCTGTTTTGTTATTCCCTGAAGCCTGTATAATTGCGCCGCTATGGCTTATCTAGATGAAGTAAATCGTCGGCGTACTTTCGCAATTATCTCGCACCCTGATGCGGGTAAAACCACGCTGACAGAAAAATTACTGCTTTTCGGCGGCGCTATTCAGATGGCGGGTACCGTTAAAGGCAGGAAAGCCGCGCGTCATGCTACTTCTGACTGGATGGAGCTGGAAAAGCAGCGTGGCATCTCTGTGACTTCTTCCGTCATGCAGTTTCCGCATAAAGACTGCATAATCAATCTGCTGGACACCCCGGGACATGCTGACTTCTCTGAAGACACATATCGTACACTGACGGCTGTCGACTCTGCACTGATGGTTATCGACGCTGCCAAAGGCGTAGAGGAGCGCACCATCAAATTAATGGATGTGTGTCGTTTGCGTACTACACCGATTATCACCTTCGTTAATAAGATGGATCGTGAAGCACGAGAGCCGATTGATATCCTCGATGAGATCGAACAGATACTGAGTATTAAATGCGCGCCGATCACATGGCCGATAGGCATGGGTAAAAACTTTAAAGGTGTGTTTAATCTGGCAACAGATACCGTACAGTTTTTCAGTGCGACACACGGTGGAAAAATACAGCAGGGTGATATTATCGAAGGACTTGATAATCCGCAGCTGGATGAAGTTCTAGGTTACATGGCGGGAGAGCTCCGCGAAGAGATCGAACTGGTCAAAGGTGCCAGTCATGAATTTGATCTGGAAGCGTATCAGAAAGGTGAACTGACACCGGTATTTTTTGGTTCAGGTATTAACAACTTTGGAGTCGGTGAGCTGCTCGATGCATTAAATGATTTTGCGCCATCACCCAAAGGCCGTGAAACACAGAGCCGTCTCGTCGAGCCAGAGGAAGAAAAATTCACCGGATTTGTTTTTAAGATTCAGGCAAACATGGATCCCGGGCATCGTGACCGTATCGCTTTTGTTCGTATCTGTTCGGGCACCTATAAAAAAGGCATGAAAGTAAAACATGTACGTCTGGGTAAGGATATAAAACTGGCTGATGCGGTGACTTTCATGGCATCGGACCGTGAGCAGGTCGAAGAAGCCTATACTGGCGACATCATCGGTCTGCACAATCATGGCACCATGCGTATCGGCGACACCTTCACCATGGGTGAAGACCTGGCATTTACCGGCATCCCTAATTTTGCCCCGGAATTATTTCGTCGTGCACAGTTGAAGGATCCGTTAAAGATGAAGGCACTGCTGAAAGGCCTGATGCAATTGTGTGAAGAGGGTGCGACACAGCTCTATCGTCCATTACATAATAATGAGTTAATCCTGGGTGCTGTTGGAGTGCTGCAGTTCGAAGTGGTCCAATACCGGCTGATGGATGAGTATAACGTTGACTGTAATTTTGAAGCAGTAAACGTCACGACTGCACGCTGGGTAGAATGTGACGATGAAAAAGAACTGAAGAAATTTAAAGATCGTCAAACAACAAATCTGGCGTTAGACCATGCGGGTGATCTTGCCTATATTGCACCGACACGCGTCAATCTGGATATGACCGTCGAGAAGTGGCCGGAGATTAAATTCCTCTCAACCCGTGAGCACGGGATTTATAATTAGTTTTTTTCTGCAAGTGAAAAGCTATTCACCGAAAATTAGGGCGCAGCATAAACCGCTGTCATCCTGAGCGATAGTCGAAGAATCTTGTATACCTAAGTTGGTGTTAGTACTTTATGGTTTTTTGTAAACTTGGGCATTGCGGGTCTCGCCCCGCAATGCCCAAGTTTACAAAAAGTCGTATTGTACAAATATCAACTTAGGTATACAAGATTCTTCGACTATCGCTCAGGATGACAGCGATTTTTGGATTTAGATTGCGCTTAAAATTCAGCCGCCTCGACTTCACTATAGGCCTGTGCACCCTGTGGTCCTA
>JADFWF010000170.1 GCA_015222965.1 Pseudomonadota bacterium
AGTGCCAATAACCACTTTCTGGCCGGATTCATAGCTATACGATTTAATGTACTAATTAATAAACATGAATATTTGACTAAACGCACCAACTCGATAGTTAGGTGCGGCCACGCCAGATTAAGTGAATGTTGTTTTTGCTGTATCGAGCTACAGCAGAGAGGCTCTATTTTTTGATACGGTATTCCGCAGAACGAGCGTGCGCAGTTAGGCCTTCGCCGTGCGCGAGTGCTGATGCTGTTTCACCCAGTTTGGAAGCACCCTTCGCTGAGCAGCCAATCAGGCTGGTCCGCTTTTGAAAGTCGTAGACGCCCAGTGGTGATGAGAAACGTGCAGTGCCCGATGTTGGCAACACATGATTTGGACCAGCGCAGTAATCACCTAATGCTTCAGCGGTATAACGGCCCATAAAGATGGCGCCTGCATGACGGATCTTCTGTGCCCATTGCTGTGCATCGTCGATAGAAAGCTCTAAATGCTCAGGCGCAATGTGGTTTGCAACTTCGATCGCCTGCTCCATATCAGCTACCGAAATAATAGCCGCACGATTTTCTATTGAGGTTTTGATGATGTCTTTTCTAGGCATCTCCTCAATCAGGCGTTCGATGCTCTGTTTTACCTGATCGATAAAACTTTCATCAGGACAAACCAGGATCGATTGTGCTTCTTCATCGTGTTCCGCCTGCGAGAACAGATCCATGGCGATCCAGTCCGGGTCTGTCTTGCCATCACAGACAACCAGGATTTCTGAAGGCCCTGCGATCATGTCAATACCGACTACACCAAACACCATACGCTTGGCTGTTGCTACGAAAGAATTTCCCGGTCCGGTAATCTTATCTACCTTTGGAATAGTCTCCGTACCATAAGCCAGTGCCGCAACCGCCTGCGCACCACCAATGGTGAACACGCGATCAACGCCTGCGATAGCAGCAGCAGCCATCACCAGATTATTAATCTCACCATCAGGCGTTGGTACTACCATGATTAACTCAGGGACACCTGCCACTTTTGCGGGTATCGCATTCATCAAAACTGAAGAGGGATATGCAGCTTTACCACCTGGCACATACAAACCTACCCTGTCCATCGCGTTGACGCTCTGCCCCAGCACCGTGCCATCATCCTCGGTGAATGACCATGATTCCACTTTCTGGTGTTCGGCATAATGGCGTACACGGGAAGCGGCAATTTCTAAAGCTTCACGCTGATTCGAATCTATCGACTCTAGCGCCTGTTGTAACCGTGTTTTATCTACTTCGAATTCACTGGCGTCCGCTAATGACATGCGATCAAATCTATTGGTATATTCGATTACTGCAGCATTACCGCGCTGTTTCACATCAGCTAGAATATCCGCCACGACCTTAGCGATATCGCCATCGATGCTGGCTTCCCATGCAAGCACGTTATCAAGCTGCTGGTAAAAATCAGCGTCAGCATAATTGAGAGAAGTTATATTTAACATAAGGATTTAATAATACTGTTATCTTATGGATATGTCATGCCGGTATGTTTCTAACCGGTATCTATATTTTATGGTAGCAATGGACTCCGGCTACAAACATGCCGGAATGACGACATGCTTGTCAGTTTTTTAGGAAACAGCTGCGCTGATCTGATCGATGATAGCGCTGATTTTTTCGTGTTTCATCTTCATCGAGGCTTTGTTCACCACCAGGCGTGAACTGATATCGGCGATATGATCAACAGGTTTTAGCCCGTTGGCTTTTAAGGTATTACCGGTATCGACGACATCTACGATCAGATCAGACAAACCCACGATCGGACCCAGCTCCATCGAACCATAAAGCTTGATGAGTTCTATCTGCTCGCCACGGGATTCAAAATAGCGTTTAGCCACATTAGTAAATTTAGTAGCAACGCGCAAACGTCCACTCACTCTCGGCTTAGCATCAACCAGACCAGCCGTCATTAATTTACACTTGGCGATTTTTAAATCCAGTGGTTCATACAAACCTTCACCACCGTGCTCCAGTAAAACATCTTTACCGGCCACGCCCAGATCAGCGGCACCAAATTGAACATAAGTTGGCACATCAGTGGCACGGATAATTACCAGTTTTACATCATCATGATTGGTATCAAGAATTAACTTGCGGCTTTTATCCGGATCATCGGTGGGCACTATGTCGGCTGCTGCCAATAGGGGAAGCGTTTCTTTGTAGATGCGTCCTTTAGAAAGAGCGATGGTTATCATGACTTCGTGCCAATGAATAATGAATAATGAATAATGAATAATAAAAAACGCATTAGCTTGTTTTTATGTTCTCTTTAGCAGTATTGATACTGGATGTTAGCAACTTAATTAACTCGTTTGTTTGCGGCTTAATGCTATCAAACATGATCTCAGAGATATAGCCGCCATCATGTAAAAGCCTTAGCCAGTAGTATGTTTCGTTCGCTTCTTTTAGCCCAATACTTAACTTATGAATAAAATCCAATTTAGACTGAGCGTATTCAGCTTCACAAATCAACGCACCGACAGAAGTACCCGACCTCAAAATTTGTTTACTAATCACATATTCTTTTTTACGGCAATTAAGGTACTGCGCAAGTTTAACTACTCGTAAAGCAAAGGTGAAACTTTTCTTTTTTAAAATGTTATCCATAACACTTACTCTCCCTATTTTACTCACTTAATTAACAGTTTTTTCTTCTCTATTATTCATTATTCACTGTTCATTATTCATTGCGCAAAGATACGTCGCGCTCACTCGTGAGCACGGCGTATCTTTGCGCCCAGCAGTGCTAATTTTTCTTCGATGTTTTCATAACCACGGTCGATATGATAAATACGCTGCACTTCTGTCTCGCCACTGGCGACCAGGCCGGCGATAATCAGGCTGGCAGATGCGCGTAGATCTGTGGCCATAACAGGTGCTGAAGTCAATGCATCGACACCGCGGATGATGGCGGTATTGCCTTCGATTTCTATGTCTGCGCCCATTCGTTTTAATTCCTGTACATGCATAAAACGATTTTCGAAGATAGTCTCAACGACAGTCGACGTGCCTTCAGCAATAGTATTCAAAGCGGCGAATTGCGCCTGCATATCGGTCGGGAAAGCCGGGTATGGTGCGGTTCGAATATTTACTGCTTTTGGCCGCTTGCCTTCCATATCCAGTGTGATCCAGTCGTCACCCACTTCGACCTTAGCGCCGGCTTCACGCAGCTTGTCGATTACCGCATCTAATAATTTTGGCTCAGTATCTTTAACCGTTATGCTGCCGCCGGTAATGGCTGCAGCTACCAGAAATGTGCCGGTTTCGATCCGGTCAGGCAATACACGGTAGCGGGTGCCGTGAAGTGTTTCCACACCTTCGATAGTGATGGTATCTGTGCCCGCACCTGAAATTTTACCGCCCATGGCATTGATAAAATTTGCCAGGTCAACGACTTCCGGCTCACGCGCAGCATTCTCGATCGTTGTGATGCCTTCTGCTAGTGCAGCGGCCATCATCAGGTTCTCTGTGCCCGTTACTGTCACTATGTCCAGAACCAGGCGGGTTCCTTTCAGGCGGCTTGCCTTCGCGTGGATATAACCATTACTGACATCGATCTCTGCACCCATATCCTGCAGGCCTTTTATGTGCAGATCCACCGGTCGTGAACCAATGGCACAACCGCCAGGAAGTGAAACTTCAGCTTCGCCAAAACGTGCCAGTAATGGTCCCAACACCAGGATGGACGAGCGCATGGTTTTCACCAGGTGGTATGGCGCGGTGTAGTTTTCTATGGTCGAGCTATCGACTTCAACACTTAGTTTCTCATCGATAGAAACCATAACCCCCATACAGCCAAGAAGTTCGACGGTAGTCGTTACATCATGCAGATGAGGTACATTTTCGATAGTGGCCGGGCCGTCAGCGAGCAAGGTCGCCGCCAATATGGGTAATACGGCATTTTTAGCGCCGGAAATACGTACGTTACCGTCCAGCGAGACACCGCCATTAATTAATAATTTATTCATTTACAGAGATCTCTGATTTCATTTTCCACGCCATAGGCTTTTGCTATGGTTAATACTGTTGCCGGCAAATTTTCAAAATGTACTTCTAATTTTTTCTGCTGTGCATTTTTTACTATTTCCAGCATCAATGCCAATGCTGCACTGTTACACTCTTCGACCTGTGATAGATCGATAGTAACTTGACTACTATTCGCTGATCGCTCATCCGATACTTTAATTGCCGCAAAAAACACCGATGATTGCTTCACCAAACCAGGCACCGTCGAAAAATCCACGATACCTGAAATAAGATATTTCTGTTGATTTTGCTGAGTTATATCAGCATGTCTCAATTGCACCCGGTAACCCTTCTACTGTCTTTTAAGATTCTGCATTCTGGTTAACCTTGCTGGCTAACTTGCTATTTTTATCGCGCATGTATTTTAGCAGACCATCCATGCCGCTTTTACGTATTTCCTGACTAAATGTACCGCGGTAACTGGTGACCAGGCTGATGCCATCAATCTTGATATCGTAGACCTTCCAGGCATTATTTTTGATGCGCACCCGGTATGCCATCGGTATAGAGGGACCACCGGGTTGAACCACTTCAGCTTTTACCGACGCCTTATGTGTATCAGCAGCTAACTTCACCGGGAAAAAATAGATCTCCTGATCGCTAAATTCGAGTAATGATTTACTGTAGGTTCTCACCAGTAAATTTCTGAATTCAACAACGAACGCTATCTTTTGTTCTCTTGACGCTTTTTTCCAGTTCTTGCCCAGCGCCAGTTTTGCCATAGTGACATCATCAAGATGCGGCAGGATATATTCGTCGATGATTTTGTATACGCGCCGAGGTTCCTTCTGAAGCAATTCATGATCATCTTGAAGTATTTTTATAACCTGCCGTGACGTTCTTTCCAGCAGTACTGAAGGTGATTCTATAGGCTCCGCTTGAACGACTTGAGACCAGGCCACGCCGGCCACCATCAAAGTACCTGCTGTTGCCGTCAATAGTGTTTTAAATATATTCATAATATTCGACCTTATTCTTCCTCGTCGGCCTTACTGTATAAAAACTGGCCGATAATCTGCTCCAGCACAAGTGCTGATTGCGTTAGATCAATCACATCACCCTGTTTTAAAAATTCTTCCTCGGCGCCCGGTTCAAATCCAACAAATTGCTCGCCTAATAAACCAGATGTAAAAATACTGGCTGCGGTATCGACTGGAAACTTATCGTATTTCGTTTCGATTGCCATCACCACAACCGCTTCATATGACTCACTATTATATTGGATACCCGTAACACGCCCGATGGTTACGCCACCCGCCGAAACCGGTGAACGTACCTTGAGACCACCAATATTGTCAAAACGTGCACTTAATTCGTAATTTTCACCACCACCATAACTGCTCATATTGCTCACCTGCATCGCCAGCATAAAAAATGCAGCAATGGCAGCAGCGACAAACAAGCCGACCAGAATTTCAATTTTACGAGATGTCATTCGTTTTCCTCATAACCTATTTGGTAAACATTAAAGCAGTAAGTACAAAATCTAAAAACAATATCGCCAGTGAGCTGTGAACCACGGTCCGTGTCGTCGCCTGGCCCAGACCTTCTGATGTCGGTATGCAGTCATAACCTTCAAATACCGCAATCCAGGTAGCAACCACGCCAAATACAACACTTTTAATTATTCCATTATATAGATCCAGGTACAGATCCACCTTATTTTGCGGCTGCGACCAGAATGGACCGGAATCCAGCCCCAGCAATTCTACCGCAACCAGGTAGGCACCGATAACACCTACTGCGCTAAAGATCGTTGCCAGCAGCGGCATGGATATCACCCCCGCCATGAATCGTGGTGCCACAATGCGCTGCATGGGATTAACGGCCATCATCTCCATGCCGGATAACTGCTCGGTGGCTTTCATCAGACCGATCTCAGCCGTCAAGGCAGAACCAGCACGGCCGGCGAACAACAGCGCGGTCACTACCGGTCCTAACTCACGCATCAATGATAACGCGACCATCACGCCAACTGAATCCTCAGCGCCAAAATCAATCAGCGCATAATAGGACTGCAGAGCCATCACCATGCCGACAAATAGACCGGCAACAACGATAATAATCAGTGTTTGCACACCAACGGAATACAGCTGTTTTATCAATAACCGTGGGCGCGTAAACAGGCTGGCACAGCTGGCAATGACTTCCAGTAAAAACACGCTGCCACGGCCCAGCCGTCGAAAGCTGTGTATGGTTGCCGCACCAAGGTGCGCTACCCTGTCTATCAGGCCGCTAAACAAGCTTTTTTCCTTCGAGGGCCAGCTCACACAAACTAATCATCTGCACAAGTCTTCCATAATCGGGTCTGCCGGATAGTGAAAAGGTACCGGGCCATCGGCATCACCGTGAATAAACTGGTGCGTCCATTTAGACTGACTTTCTCTCAGCGCTTCAGGCGAACCACTCTCAACCACTTTTCCTGCAGAGATAAAATGCACGGTATCCGAGATAGACAGCGTATCCGGCACGTCATGTGATACCACGATGCTGCAAATATTTAAGGCTTTATTTAGTTCACTTATCAACGATACCAGCACGCCCATCGAAATGGGATCCTGCCCGGTAAACGGCTCGTCATACATGATCATCATCGGATCCAGGGCGATCGCCCGTGCCAGTGCCACACGCCGTGACATGCCGCCGGATAATTCCGAGGGCATCATCTGCGCTGCGCCGCGCAGACCTACAGCGTTTAACTTGAGCAATACCAGGTGGCGAATCATGGCATCATTTAATTTAGTGTGCTCACGCAACGGGTAAGCCACGTTTTCGAATACGGACAAATCCGTCAGCAGGGCGCCACTCTGAAACAGCATGCCCATACGCTGGCGTAATTCGAACAGTTTTCGTGTCGATAGCTGATGCACGTTCAAGCCATCGACTTCGATAGACCCCTGGTCCGGTGTTAACTGACCACCAATCAACTTCAACAAAGTCGTTTTACCGCTACCGCTTGGCCCCATGATGGCAGTAATACCCCGCCGTGGAATATCCATTGATAAACCATCAAAAATTTTTCGATCACCACGACTGAAGTGTAAATCTCGAATTTTGACCAGAATGTCGCTCAAGCCCGCTGCCTTATATAGAAATATTATTATTTTTGCAGGATTGTAACACGCCAAACCCACCGCTACGCTTAGATGGCACAGATTTACTAACGTTCCATAAAAACAATCATGAAATTCTGCATCAATGCCCCATAATATCCAGGACCGAGCGAAATTTACTCAGATTATCCGCCTGTAATCGCGGATGATCTACGATAATCGTTGCCTCTGAATCAGCCACATCATCACTGATAACCGATACAAATTGTTCGACCATGGTTCTGGCTGATCTTAGATCAGACAGATCATCCTCGATAAAAGCAAAATTTGAGAACCCAGACAGATCTTCTGAACCACCTGCCTGCCCATCAGATCGCCAGATTTTATTGACCTGCACCGGCATAGCTGAATCAGCTGCCAGCCCGGCCAGCTCGATGCCCAGCGAATCGGCCAGTGTTAAAAACTGCCCTTTAACATCATCCGAAATCAACTGATTCTCATCCAGAAAAATCAGCGCCGATAACTGTGGTGCCAGTATCTTTAACGCTGCTGTTAGATCTGCCAGTGAGATCCTTTCAAACATACCCGCATGACACTCTACAAAAAATCGAAACTCTGAGTGCACACTGTCCAGCCAGTCTTCATATTCATTAACAGACTCACTCTGCCAGTAGTCAACTGGCACCAGTACCGCACTAAATTCATTACTGTAATAGGCCAGCCGCCAGTCTTCATCATCATCTACCGGTAGATCTTCCGGGTAAAAAGACGATAACCAGTGTTTATGACGCCAGCCATTGGCAGCTAAATTAATCGATGGTTTCACATTCACACCTAAAATATTCTCTAAAATAAAAGCGAAGGTTTCTTGGCGAACCAATTCACATAGCGTATTCTTCGCACCTGACAAAAATAATAAAAATCATCCGGGATCACACCCCGCATTTACAGCCCGTGTTTACAGCCCGTGTTTACAGCCCTATGTTAATAGATTGCGTCGCCATTATTGCCGGTTTTATCATGCTTATCTGGAGCGCCGACCGTTTTATTATTGGCGCCGCTGCCACCGCACGTAATTTTGACGTGCCGCCACTGATCATTGGCCTGACCATTGTCGGCTTTGGCACCTCTGCACCGGAGATGATGGTTGCTGGTTTCGCCGCCTATGATGGCAGCCCGGCACTGGCGATCGGTAACGCGCTGGGCTCCAACATTACCAATATCACACTGGTGCTGGGCGTTGCTGCATTAATTTCACCGCTAGATATCCATTCACGCATCATCAAAAAAGAACTGCCGATACTGTTGTTTGCCACATTGATGGCACTGGCACTGATGCGAGATATGACTTTGAGCCAGCTCGACGGCTTCATTTTGCTCAGTCTGCTGTTCTTGCTGATGTGGTGGATAACTCGGGCCGGGCTGCGCAGCGCCGGCGAGGAAGCATTAACCGATGAAATCATCGAAGAGCTACCGGCGAAAATGTCCACCTCACACGCCCTGTTCTGGCTGGTCGCCGGCCTGGTTCTGTTAACCATCAGCTCCAAGATACTGGTGTGGGGGGCGGTTAATATCGCCATCGAATTCGGTGTCAGCGAACTGATTATCGGCCTGACCATCATCGCCATCGGTACCAGTCTGCCGGAATTAGCCGCTTCCATTACCGGTGCGCTAAAGAATGAACACGATATCGCCATCGGCAATGTCGTGGGTTCAAACCTGTTTAACACCTTAGGCGTATTAGCCATACCCGGGTTAATAAGTCCCGGTGAACTGCAGCAGGACATTTTAAATCGCGATTTGCCCATCGTTTTAATTCTCACCATCAGCCTGTTTGTCATGGCGTATGGCTTTAGAGGCGAAGGCAGAATCAACCGATTTGAAGGCAGCCTGCTACTCGGCGCTTTCATTGCCTACCAAATACTGTTATTTTTCAGCATCAATTCGTAAGATCACCATAAGAAAACGTAGGTTTAGGACGAAATTCATGCCCGCAGACAACAAAATCGATTTCCGCAAGCTTGGCAGCGAAGTTATCAGTATCGAACTCGCAGAGATCACCGCACTGCAGACCAGAATCGATGAAAGCTTTGCCGATGCCTGTGAGCTGCTGCTGAACTGCAAAGGCCGCATCGTCGTTACCGGCATGGGGAAATCAGGCCATATCGGTGGCAAAATTGCCGCCACACTCGCCAGCACCGGCAGCCCGGCATTTTTTGTGCATCCCGGTGAAGCCAGCCACGGCGATCTCGGCATGATCACCAAAAATGATGTTGTTATCGCCCTGTCCAACTCCGGCAATACCGCTGAGATCACCACCATCATCCCGATCCTGAAACGATTTGCCGTGCCGTTGATCAGTATGACCGGTGATAAAAATTCCACGCTGGCGACCGAAGCCAATATCAATCTGGATGTCAGTGTCAGCAAAGAAGCCTGTCCGCATGACCTGGCACCAACATCGAGCACCACGGTAGCACTGGTCATGGGTGACGCACTGGCAGTCGCACTGCTTCAGGCTCGCGGTTTCACCGCAGAAGACTTCGCCCTTTCCCACCCCGGCGGCAGTTTAGGCAAGCGTTTATTACTGCATGTATCAGATATCATGCACACCGACGAGCGTATTCCTAAAGTGCCTGAAAATGCCACCGTCTCTGAAGCCCTGCTGGAGATGAGTAAAAAAGGTCTGGGCATGACCGCTATCGTCGATGCGCAGGACAAGGTACTGGGTTTATACACGGATGGTGATCTACGCCGCTCGCTGGATAAAAACATCGATGTGCACAGCGCCTCCATCAGTGACGTAATGACACAAAATTGTCGTACGACGACTGCGGGTGAACTGGCGGCAAGCATCGTAAAGCTGATGGACGACCACGGCATCAACGGGCTTTTGGTCACCGATACAAATAATAAATTAATCGGCGCTTTTAATATGCACGATATACTACGCGCTGGTATCGTTTAACAAGCCAATGAATAATGGATAGTGAATAATGAATAATTTAAAAACACAAGCCAGAAACCATTCACATATCGCTTTCTATTTTCACTCGCTTTTCATTATTCATTATTCACTATCCATTATTCATTGAGCGATATATGCAAAACATTATAGAAAAAGCAAAAAACATCGAGCTCGTAATCTTCGACATCGACGGCGTCATGACCGACGGCAGCCTGTTCTTTGATAACAGTGGCGAAGAATACAAGGCCTTTAACTCACTCGACGGCCATGGTCTGCGCATGTTGCAGGAGTGCGGGGTAAAAGTCGCCGTTATCACCGGCCGTAAATCAGAGCTGGTCAAACACCGGATGAATGACCTGGGTATCACTATTCTGTACCAGGGATATCGAGACAAAGTGCCTGCGTTTAAATCCCTGCTCAAAGAAGTTAAGCTGGAAAAAAATCAGATCACCTATGTCGGTGACGACGTGGTTGATCTGCCGATCATGTCGCAGCTGGAATTTGCCATCGCAGTACAAAATGCCCATCCCTTCGTAAAACAGCACGCACACTGGATAACCGACCGCAGTGGTGGCCACGGCGCGGTTCGTGATGTCTGCGAATTTATCCTCGAGGCAAAAGGCCTGCTCAATGACAAGCTTCACTCCTATCTCTACTCACAAAAATAAAACTGCGGTATGAAACGGCTTATCAGCCTCATCGTATTTATCGCCGTTGCCATCATCGTCTGGTGGTCGATTACGGCTAATTTTGGCGACGATGACCTTTTACAACAGGCACAAAGCAGCCGTTATGTCGAAATTTTCATGAATGATTTCGAGATGACGACGATGGACGAAGACGGAACACCTGCCTACATACTCAACGGCAAACATCTCGAACGTTACAATGATTCTGACGACACAAAAATTGAACTGCCGGTGATCCAGCTACTGGAAACAGGCAAGCAATGGATAGTCAGTGCTGATTTCGCATTTATCAATGATAAAAAAAACACCATACAGCTGAATGACAATGTAATCATGCAGCAGCAGAATATTGAACCTGCAGTCACTATCCGCACTCAAAGCATGCTGATGCATACCAGAACGCAGATCGCAGAAACCCGGGCACAGGTCGATATAACGCAGGGAAAATCACAATTAACATCAACCGGTATGATTTATAATAATAAAACCAGCGAGCTGGAGCTCAACTCAAGCGTAAGCGGTTTTTATTTACCTTATGACTAATTTTTTCAGATATAGCTTATTAACCGGATTGTTGTTTTTCATTCAGACAAACAGCTGGGCAACCGAAGTCGTGGAAAAGATCCATATCGACGCCGACCACATGCAGCTGAATATAGAGACAGGCTTCAGTGTCTATACCGGCAATGTAAAGATCGCCCAGGGCGAGCTGAAATTGACCGGGGACAGAGTCACCCTGCAGCAGAGCAACAAAGAGGTTGAACGCATAACCGTGACCGGCAAACCCGCACATTACAACCACGTCACGGAAAACGGTGAAAACATACAGGCAGAAAGCGAATACATGGTTTATACCGCCAACCAGAACAAACTGGTGATGACGGTCAATGCAAAATTAAAACAACCAGGGCATCAGGTCAGCAGCCAGAAAATTGTTTACGACACTGAAAAGAAAATCGTCATCGCCGGCGATAAAAGTGGCTCGCCTTCACCCCTCGATGACGGTTCGAACGCAAACCAGCGGGTAAATATCACCCTGACACCGAAAAAAGAGCCCGTCACAGAAAAAAAATAAAATGCCGACATTGTGTGCTAATAATCTATTCAAGGCCTACAAATCACGCACCGTGGTGGATGACGTATCTTTTGAAGTCAATAGCGGTGAAGTCGTCGGCCTGCTCGGACCCAACGGTGCGGGCAAGACCACCAGCTTCTATATGGTGGTGGGACTGGTGCGCGCAGACAAAGGCAGCATAACACTGGGTGATCAGGACATTACCCGCCTGCCGATGCACGCCAGAGCACAACAGGGACTTGGCTATCTGCCACAGGAAGCCTCGGTTTTCAGAAAACTGAGCGTCGAAGACAATATCCTGGCGGTGCTGGAAGCTAAAAAAGAACTCACCAAGCAGCAGCGCAATGAAAAACTTAACGCATTAATCGATGATCTGCAGATTGACCATATCCGCCAGAACACCGGCATGAGTCTCTCCGGTGGTGAACGCCGGCGCGTTGAGATTGCCCGTGCACTCGCTTCTCAGCCTGCTTTTGTTTTACTCGATGAGCCTTTTGCCGGCGTCGATCCGATATCCGTCATCGAGATCCAAAAGATCGTCAAACACTTGATAGAGCGCAATATAGGCGTACTCATCACCGACCATAATGTACGCGAGACACTGGGAATCTGCGATAGAGCATACATCCTCAGTGCGGGTAAAATTATAGCCAAAGGACAGCCCGAAGAAATTCTTTCTAATGAAGAAGTACGAGAAGTCTATCTTGGCCGTGATTTTCGTCTATAAATAGGGGTAAGAATTAAAAATTGATGTTACGGAGAGATAACGACGCATTTATTCATTCATGCTGCAAACCCCACCTGATAAAGACACTGCAGCACCACTATTACGAATGAATCTGTCAACAGAGTCACCATGAAGCCCACCCTTCAGTTAAAACTCGGTCAACACCTCACGATGACCCCGCAACTGCAACAGGCAATACGCCTGCTGCAGCTGTCTACGCTCGAGTTACAAAGTGAAATTCAGCAGACACTGGAAGAAAACCCCATGCTGGAGCAGGAAGAAGACAGCGTAGAAAGCACCGTCGATGCCAAGAGCCAGGCAGAAAAACAGGAACAGGAAAACCTGAATAGCGTCAATGAAAAAAGTGCTGAAAACGATGATCCGCATATGGACATGGAAAACAAGCAGGAGATGCCAGACGAACTGGCGGTCGACTCCAACTGGGAAGACACCTACGACATCACCACCGCCACAGCGCCCAGCAGCCAGTCTAGCAGCGATTCAAACAATGATTTTCTGGAAAACCAGAGCGTCCAGGGCGATAAGCTGAGTGAACACCTGCTCTGGCAACTACACAATTCACAGTTTAGCGACAACGACCACATTATTGCCATCGCCATTATCGACGCCATCAATGACGACGGCTACCTGACAGAATCGGTTGAAGAAATATACGACGGTCTGAAAAATGATCTGGATATAGAACTCGATGAAGTCGAAGCCGTATTACGCCGTATTCAGCACTTTGACCCGGTCGGTATCGCAGCCCGCGACCTGAGAGAATGTCTGCTTTTGCAGCTGGAACAGTTCGACCCGCAGACACCGGGGCTTGCCGATGTTAAAAACATCATCGAACACCATCTTGACCTGCTCGGCGCCCATGATTATGCGCGCCTGCAGAAAAAAACCCGACGCGACGAAGAACAGCTGAAAAAACTGATCACTTTCATACAGGCACTCAACCCGAAACCCGGCGCCAGCATTTCGAACAACAATGCACAATACGTAATACCAGACATCTTTGTCCGTAAGATCAATGGCAAATGGCATGTCAGCCTGAACCCGGAAGCATCACCCAACTTGAGAATTAATGCTATTTATGAAAATCATCTGAAAAATGCCGGCCGCGGCAAAGACACCAGCTATCTGCGCAACAGCCTGCAGGAAGCACGCTGGTTCCTGAAAAGCCTGCAGAGCCGCAGCGATACCCTGCAGCGTGTGGGTAACGCCATCGTCGAGCGCCAGCGCCTGTTTCTGGATTATGGCGACGAAGGCATGAAACCCATGGTGTTACGCGATATCGCTGAAGAACTTGAAATGCACGAATCGACCATCTCGCGTGTAACCACCAATAAATTCATGCATACCCCGCGCGGCGTATACGAATTCAAGTTTTTCTTCTCCAGTCATGTCGGCACCGCCGATGGTGGTGAATGCTCAGCAACCGCCATCCGATCAATGGTCAAAAAGCTGATCGAGAACGAAAATCCCAAAAAACCGATGAGCGATAACAAAATTTCTTCATTATTAGTTAAAGAAGGTATTAATGTTGCACGTCGAACTGTGGCAAAATATAGAGAGTCAATGTTGATACCGCCTTCTAATGAGCGAAAACGACTAGCTTAACCGTACTAGTTAACGCAGGGAAACTTGACCTGTGAGTACTTGACAAAGCGATGTCTGCCCTAATATAAAGGTGTACAACATCCCATCAACAAAAGTGGAGAAATGCCCATGCAAATAGAACTGACAGGTCATCACATCGAAGTAACCGATTCATTAAGAGATTACGTAGACGAAAAAATGGCACGACTGGAGCGCCACTTCGATAAGGTCAGTAACATCCACGTCATCCTCGAGGTCGAGGGCGGACGTCACAAAGCCGAAGCCACCGTTCATATGAGCGGCCACGATATCTTTGCCAATTGCACCGAAGATGATATGTACGCTTCGATTGATCGCCTGGTCGACAAACTCGACCGACAGGTGAAGAAACATAAGGAAAAGATAACCAATCACCTGCACAATAAACACAACAATGATTTCAGCCTGGAAGAATCAGAATAGCCCGGCAAATAAATCCTGACACAAGCAACAGCATTCGAGATTGAATATTTTAAAGGCAACAGCAGCAACATGAACCTTGATACCTTAATCAGCTCGAATGCTGTTATTTGCAACAACGATATAAAAAGTAAAAAACGTGCGTTAGAACTGCTTGCCGAACAATTGGCTAACGAAGCCAATCAGTCCACGGACAATCCCTCTGAAGAACCCATCGATGCACTGGAGATATTCCAGTTACTTACCGAAAGAGAAAAATTGGGTTCAACCAGCATGGGGCATGGCGTCGCCTTGCCACATACCCGCACCAGCCTGACCGAACAAGCCATCGGCGCATTTTTAAAGCTCGATAATGGTATCGATTTTGACAGTCCCGACGATCAGAAAACAGACCTGATCTTCGCCCTGATGGTGCCAGAACATTTCACCGATGAACACCTGCAAATACTGGCTTACCTGGCATCACTGTTTAACAATGCCAATTTCTGTAAAGAGATACGCAGCAGCAACGACACTGACGAGATATACAAACACCTCATCAACTGGCAGATAACATCCCAGGCATCATGAAAGAAGTTCTTTCCGCCGAATCGATCATCGTCAATCTTGCCAGCAAGATTGAACTGAAATGGGTCGCCGGTGCTGAAGACCCTAAACGTCCTCTGCACGAAGTTGACGTTAACGACCATGCAACATTGATCGGCCACCTCAACCTGATCCACAACAACATCATCCAGGTGATCGGCAAAACCGAATGCGACTACCTGCAGTCACTGGACGATGACTTTAGAAACAGCACACTGACCCAGTTATTCACCAACAAAACCGTTGCCATCATCTTATCCGATGATCTGCCGGTACCTGACCTGCTCTCCGAGTACGCCAACGAATACAGCGTGCCGGTATTGAGCTGTAAAGCCGAGAGCAACGACGTTGTCGATATCGCCCGCTATTACCTGCACAAGTTATTTTCTAACAAAGAGATCCTGCACGGGGTCTATATGGAAGTACTGGGAAACGGCGTATTGATCACCGGCGAAAGCAGTGTGGGTAAAAGTGAACTGGCACTCGAACTAATCTCACGTGGTCACCGCCTGGTCGCTGATGATGCACCGGAATTTACCCAGATAGGTCCTGATATTCTCGATGGACGCAGCCCGAGCATCCTCCAGGGTTTCATGGAAGTACGCGGTCTGGGGGTATTAAATATTCGTGAGATGTACGGTGACAACGCGATAAAAATTAATAAATACCTGCGCCTGATCATCCACATGGAAAAGATGAATGACGATAACATCAGCAGTTTTAGCCGGTTAACTGGCCATAGCAAAGTACAGAAGATACTCAACGTCGAAATACCTGTTACCTTGATCCCGGTAGCACCGGGACGAAACCTCGCGGTCATCGTCGAAGCGGCAGTGCGCAATCACATCTTACGTAACAACGGTTATGACGCCAGTCAACAGCTTATCGATCTGCAGAAACAGGCTATCGAGAACGATAGCTAACACACCTCAGCCATGAAATTAATCATCATCAGTGGATTATCAGGCTCGGGCAAAACGGTTGCACTGCACACCCTCGAAGATGAAGACTATTACTGCGTAGATAATTTACCCATCGGGCTGCTGCCACAATTTGTCGAGCGCATCCTGAGCCGTAAGGTACAACTGTATGATCACATCGCTGTCGGTATCGATGCGCGAAGTGATTCAGAAGACCTGCGTGATTTCGGCACCATCCTCGAATGGATACAGCAGCGTGACGCAGACACAGCGATCGAAATTGAAATAATCTATCTGCAGGCCGAGCTCGACACCCTGATCAAACGCTTCAGCGATACCCGGCGGAAACACCCGTTAACCAAAAAGGGGCTGCCTCTATCTGAAGCCATCGAGGTAGAACGCAACCTGTTAAAAGATGTCGCCACTGCGGCAAACCTGTACATAGACACCACCTATACCAATATCCACGAATTAAGAAGCTACATCAAAGAACGTGTCGTCAGACGGCCTAAAACCAAACTCTCTCTGCTGTTTAATTCATTCGGTTTTAAAAATGGCGCACCAGCAGACTCTGATTTTGTTTTCGATGTACGTTGCCTGCCTAATCCGCACTGGGAACCTAACCTGCGCTCGTTGACAGGCCAGGATCCGGAAGTCATCGCTTTTTTGCAGGACCAGGAAGATGTTCAGCAGATGCTCGAACACATAAAAAACTATCTGGATTTTGTGATACCAAAATTTATAAAACAGAACCGGTACTATATAACCGTGTCTATCGGCTGCACCGGCGGGCAGCATCGCTCAGTATATATCGCAGAAACCTTGCATGACGATTTCAGAGACAATCACGACCTGGTCTCTGTTCACCATCGCGAGATGGGCTACGAAGAACAGCAATGAGCATCGCGTTATTTTTTATAACCCATGAAGGCATCGCCAGCAACCTATTAACGATCGGCGAAGCGATTATTCAAAAAACGAATAATAACCTCTCGTACTTCGAGATCCCCATGGACGCAAACAACCATTTAATGATCGAAGGTATCGAAAAAAAACTCGATCAGCTCGATATAGAAGATGGCTTATTATTTATTACTGACATCTATGGCAGCACGCCCAGCAATATCGCGCAGCAGATGGCCATTAAACACCACACAGATCTGATCAGTGGCGTTAACCTGCCGATGATCATCCGCCTGCTTAATTACCGCGACGAAAACACAGGATCACTGATACAGAAAGCACTGGACGGCGCAAAAAAAGGCATACAACACAACACCCATATGACCTGATTAAAAATTATGAGCATAAGCAGAAATATAGAGATCATTAACAAATTAGGTTTACACGCAAGGGCTGCAGCACAGCTAGTACAGCTTGCCTCCAGCTTCTCATCACACATCGAAATAGAAAAAGACAAGCGTCGGGTAAACGGCAAAAGCATCATGGGCGTGATGATGCTGGCTGCCGGCAAAGGCAGTGAGATCACCCTTTACATTAATGGTGATGACGAAGAAGAGAGCATGAATAAAATTGAAGATTTAATCAATAAACGTTTCAATGAAGACGAGTAGAAGCAATGAATAATGAATAATTTTAGATGTCAGCAATATTTTTACAACAATCTCGCACTGTACGATAAAACTATATAAATCAAAACATAGAAAATAAATTATAAAAATATGAAAATACAATCACACGCACAAGCCAGCACTTTGCCACGGTTTGCATTATTCATTATTCATTATTCACTATTCACTGTCTTTTTATGAGTATATACATCAGTGGTATCGGCGTATCAAAAGGCATCGCAATTGGCGAAGCTTTTGTGCTCGCGCGCGAACAAGTTGATATCACGCAACGAACCCTGGCAGCCTCCGAGATAAAGTCAGAAATAAAACGCTTTAAAAAAGCGATGAAACTGGCGAATAAACAGTTACACGATATCAAAAAGAAGATCGCGAAGAACACCGCCGACGACATTCTTGTCTTTATCGATACCCATCTGCTGATGCTCGAAGATCCGGCATTTGATGAAGGCACCATCGCCAATATCAGAGAATTTTCCTGTAATGCTGAATGGGCGCTGCAGATGCAGGGAGAGCGTCTGGTACAGGTGTTCGATGAGATGGAAGACCCGTATCTTCGCACCCGTAAAGATGACGTATTACATGTCGTCAAACGCATTCAGACTGCACTGCTAGGCAAGGAAGACGTCCATGACGGCATATCTTATAAAGGAAAGATAATCATCGCCGATGATCTGACTCCCGCCGACACCATCATGATGCAACATCAAAAAGTTGCCGGCTTCATCACTGAATACGGTGGCCCACTCTCGCACACCGCTATACTTGCCAGAAATCTCGGCATCCCGGCAATCGTCGGCCTGCATCACGCCCGACATCTCATCCATCGCGATGAAACACTCGTCATCGACGGATTAACCGGCGTTGTCATCAATGAACCAGATAAAAAATCACTTAAGTATTACCGTGCAGTAAAACGTAACGAAACAGCAAAACGCAACCTGCTAAATGATCTGAGCGGAAAACCTGCGGTCACGCTTGATAACAAACAGATCACACTGCACGGAAATATTGATCGGCCAGCAGATATACGCACGATAAAAAAATACGACAACACCGGCGTCGGTTTATATCGAACTGAGATGCTGTTCATCGAGCTTAATCAGTGGCCAGACCAGCAAACGCATTTCAAAACCTATAAACGCGCAGTAAAAGCACTCGAAGGAAAACCACTAACGATCCGTACCATGGACCTGGGAGCCGATAAAGAGATCCAGGATACCATCGATCACGGTCCGATGGCACACAACCCTGCGATGGGACTACGCGCCATCCGCCGCTGCCTGAAAGAACCACAGGATTTCATGCCACAGCTGCTCGCCATATTGCGCGTCTCTGCGTTTGGCCCGGTACGTATCATGATCCCGATGCTGACCAATACCGGTGAGCTAGATCAGGTACTGGCTTTGATCGAAGATGCAAAACAATTACTGACAAAGAAAAACATCGCCTACGATAAAAAAATACCCGTCGGTGCCATGATAGAAGTACCAGCCGCAGCACTAGCCGCAGATGCATTTGCCAGCAAACTTGATTTTCTTTCGATCGGCACAAACGACCTGATCCAGTACACGCTGGCAATCGACCGTATCGACGATGAGGTCAACTACCTGTTTAATCCATTGCATCCCGCAGTATTGAAATTGATTCAGATGACGATAGACGCAGGCAAAAAAGCAAACATCCCGGTATCGATGTGTGGCGAGATGGCCAGCGATACTTTATACACTCGCCTGCTGCTTGGCATGGGTCTGGAATATTTCAGCGTTCAGGCGAACTCGCTACTAGAGGTTAAGCATATTATCGTTCATAGTACGCTGACAACTTTGCAGCCTGAAGTTGAGGCGATCATGCATATTCATGATGAGGAAGAAGTTAAGTCGCGGGTTCAGCAGTTGGTTAATTTGTTGTAGTTTTTCCCCATACCTGTAGGAGCGGATTTTTTCCATTCCGCGATTTAGGTTTATCTGGAGTAGATTGAGTTAGGGATAGGTTGAGCAATAGTTACTGTAGATGTTTTGTTAGGCATTGCGGTATTCGCACCGCGGGCGAGGCACTTTTTTTCTACAGCCAAAAAAAGTACCCAAAAAAGGCCGTCGCTAC